>CAZSOU010000052.1:0-17574 GCA_964608595.1 uncultured Rhodanobacteraceae bacterium | reverse complement strand
ACCCCAAACCTTCTGATCCGAAGGTAAGAGGTTCGCTACTACGTGCTGTAGCATAAGGAGTGTGACGTAACGATATGGGCACTCTGCACACGCTCCCGGTCTGCGTGATCGAAGATGCCGGGATGTGCACAGGAGAGGGGTGGGTCGCCGTGCCGCTTCCGTTCGACGAGGCGCTCGACGACCTGGCGACGGCATTTCGAGTCAACGGCACGGCATCCGGTCACTCGCAGCGAACGATGGATGCCAGGGAGGCCACGCTTCGCAGGCTAGCTGCCACGCACGACCTGACGCGCGTGGATCGAGACGACCTGATCGACTGGCTAGCAGCGCTCGACATCGCCAAGTCTTCCCGCGCCACCTATCGCGCACATCTATCGGTGTTCTTCTCCTGGATGCAGACGACCGGACGACGCAGCGACAACCCCGCGTCCGACCTACCGAAGGTCCGCGCCGGCCGTGGCGTGCCTCACCCGGTGTCGCCCGAGGGTGTGCGGCGGATCCTGGATGCCTGCTCGGACCGGAGGGCACGCACGACCCGCGCATACGTCCTACTGGCGGCATACGAGGGGATGCGCGTGCACGAGGTGGCGAAGGTGCGCGGTGAGGACTTCGAGGATCAGGTGGTCCGGATCGGCGGCAAGGGCGGCAGCGACTCCACTGTGCCACTACACCCGCTGGTGGACGAGCTACGCGCACACTTCCCCGCACGCGGCTACTGGTTCCCGTCAGACTCACCAGAGGGCCATGTCAACCGGGTCAGTGTGTCCCTGGCGATCAGTCGGGCTATGAAGCGCGCCGGGGTAGCGGGTACACCGCACGGGCTGCGACACCACTTCGGCACCCAGGTACTTCGTGCATCCGGCGGCGACCTGCGGACAACTCAGCGTGCACTACGGCACGCCTCACCAGCGACCACGGCGATCTACACGCAGGTGGCCGACGAGACACTCACGCGCGCCATCGGCGGCATCCCGGCTGCCTGAGACAAGTCAGGCACCGGACACAGGAAACGAGAAGGGACAGGGGTATGAACATCAAGAGGGCTTGCGCGTACGCGGCAGCAGCGATCGGAGCGGGGATGGCACTGACCGCGTGCGGCAGCGGCTCGGCAACCGGCGTCGGGACACTGGACCCGGCCAGCGCCTATATACTGCAGGTCGGAGGCCAGGACACGGCGCAGCAGCCGGATGCCTCCCCCGCAGGCACGGCGCCCAGCGGCGAGGGCGTGATCCCTGGCGACGGATCCAACGGTCCGGGCGCGATGCCGACAACCAAGGTCGGCTACGGATACGTGCTGAAGGACAGCGACGGCGGCAAGCAGAAGATCACCGTCAAGTCGATGACGTGCGGCAAGACCTCGATCCCCGGAGGCATGGACGAGCAGGGCAACGATGTGCCCTACACGCCCCGGTCCGGTAAGCAGTTCTGCACCGTCCGGGGAACCGTGGAGAACGTCGGCAACGGCCCACTGGGCAGCATGACCTTCCTGAAGAACGTCATGGTCGGCCAGTCGCGCTACGTCCAGAACCACATCGACCTGTCCGCGTCGGACGACCTGGCCTCCTCGAGGCAGACCGCCCCTGGGTACATGGTCGACATCAACCCCGGCGACGTCGTGGAGTGGGTGAGCGTCTACGAGGTGCCGAAGGGCAAGACGCCGGACGCCATCGTCGTGCAGGACGACATGGACTTCCCGCTGATGCTGCTCGCCCTGCCGGACCCGTCCTGACAGGCACAGAAGAAGCCCCCCGCTTCACCCGGTGATGGGTCAAGCGGGGGGCTTCGTGGTTGCACGGTCGGCCCGAAAGCCTGGGCCGTGCGGGTGGACGGTCGAGCGGTTGGCCCGGAGTCCGCTCAGCCGTCCACGGCGGTGGGTCCGGTGTGCTTGCCCGCGCCGGCGTCGCGCTGCTTGTCGCGGGTGATCCACCCGGCGACGGTGGCGATGACGGTGGCGATGGCCGCGCCGACCTCGGCGGGCGCGTCGACGCCGAGCGTGGACAGGATCCACAGGACGATGGTGGCGACGGCTGCCGAGACGGCGGTCGCGGTGACCTTCGGTGAGACGTTCATGCTCACAGCTCTCCTTCGTTGAGTGCGCGCTGTAGCGCCTTGACGGTGCCGTATCCAGGGAGACCGTCTGCCTTGACGCCAAGGTGGCGCTGAAGGGCGACGATCGAGCGCGGGCCAAAATATCCATCTGCGTGCACGCCGCACTTGCGCTGCAGTCGGGCGATGGCCCGCGACCCGCCCCAGCCGTACTGCATGGTGGGCCAGCACGCGGCGAGGGTCTCGGCCACGTTGTGACTGGTGCGGATGGTGGGCGGCTGCCCCGACAGGACGCCGTCCTTCGCGCCCAGCGCGATCGTGGTCTGTGTGCCCACGACGCCGTCAACGGCGAGCTTGCCCTTCTTCGGCTTCGGGTGGTGCTTCTTCGGCGGGGTCGGCACGGTGACGCCACCGGAGTAGGCGTGGGACCGGTCGACGCACCCCATGATGAAGGAGCGGTCACGTCGGCGGATGAAGCAGCCGCGGGCGCCGCTGCCGAGTCCGCTGGTGGTGTTGAACTCCAGCGTGTAGACGTAGGACAGGGCCGGGTTGTTGGACAGGATCATGCCGATGTGGTCGGCGTGGGATGCGCCCTGGTTGTGGTAGCCGCCCGACCAGCAGAAGCAGACCCAGTCGCCAGGCTTGGAGTCCTTGGAGTAGATCCACTTGCCGGCCTCGCGCGCGTCGAGCACGACATACGGGACGTAGATGATCCGCTGGTGGGTGGTCGGGGAGCAGTCGAGCCCGAAGTGCTTGGCGACCATGCCCTGACCTGCGCCGCAGTACGAGGCGGGGGTGTAGTCATTCGGGGCGTAGAGGTCCCACACCTTGGCTCCGGAGTTGTCGCGGTAGCCGACCCACTCGTCCTTGATCCAGTCGGTGACTTCGCTGCGTGCGGTCATCCCTCGTCGCCTTCTTCCATCTCGGGGTCTGCTGGGTCTTCGCCCTGGTCTTGGGTTGCGAGCAGGTCTCGCATGTCGCCGTCGGTCATGGCGGTCCTTTCCTTGTCAGTTGTCGAGGCTCTCGGGTTGGCGCAGTGGGGTCAGCAGCAGCACCGCTACCGTGACGGCCAGCAAGGTCACGTTGAACTCCATGCCTCCGTGGTCGCCCATGTAGTACAGCCAGACCGGCCAGTGCACCATCGCGATGGCCCCGACCTGCACGATCCACGTGGCGACCAGGGACAGGGCGGTGATGATCCAGGCGTCGCGGTATCTGTTGTAGACGAGCAGTACCCCGCCGAGGATCATGCCGAGGGCGGCGGCGAACTCGGCCGTCGCGGTCAGGTAGGTGACCAGTGAGCTCAGCCCGAACTTCGCCTCGAACGTGTCCGAGAACACCACTTTGCCGATGGCGTGCGGGACGAGGATGACGACGAGCAGGCCGCGTAGCAGCCATGAGGCGGGGAGGTTCTTGTAGCGCATCAGGAATGTCCTTGGGTAGGTGACGTGGGGCAGTTGACGACGCGGACGTGGTTGTCGCTGTAGAGGGTGGAGGTGCCGCGAGCCTTGAGCCCGGCCCACCGGGTGCCCTGTGACCGGGTGTGGATCATCACCCGGTACACCCCGGGCGCGTCTGGCGCGGTCGTCAGCAGTGGCGACGGGCGGGCCTGGTAGCCGTTCGTGGGGTGCAGGATCGAGGCGGGTAGCACGCCGGACTCGGAGGCGACCGGCCTGCCCGTCTTGTCGATCCATGACTCCTTGATCTTCAGCGAGTCGAAGTCGCGGACGAACTTGCGGTCGATGGTGACCGTGATGTTCGCTCCGGTGCAGGCTCTCGTCTGGGAGATGTGCACCGACCGGACGGAGAAGGGCTGGTAGGGGACGGTCACGTTGAGGAACAGCGTGACTCCGGCTGCGAGGAGCAGCGCGAGGAACGCAGCCCCTGTTGCTGCCAGTGCCCGCAGGGCATACTTCTTGCTGTTCACGTCAGCCTCCCAGGCCCGTCTGCACGAACACGCCGATGATCGTTGCCATGACGGCTGCCAGGACGGACACGACCCCTCCCACGGCGATGGTCAGGTACTTCTGCTTCTTCGCCTCTTCGGCCTTGCGTGCCTGGTAGTCCCGTTCGAGGTCATCCTGGGTCTGCTTGAGTGTGCGGAAGTCCTCGTCCAGGGAGGAGACGCGTTGCTGTAGGCCGGGGTATCCGTAGCGGCCTTGCACGACGGCGACGATCTCGTGGAGGGTCTGCTGCATCTGCTGCTGGGTCTCGCGGAGCTGTTGGAGTCTGCGCTGCTCGTCGTCGTCGGGTGGGGCCATGGCGTGGTGGCTCCCTTCTCACTGCCCGAGCGGGGTGGTGGCGTCGGGAATCATTTCGGCCCCATTACGTAAGATGCGCTGTCTATCCACATCGTGATGGCGTCGGAGGCGTTCGCGGTGCGGACCCAGATCGTGATTGGGCGCGAAGGACCACTAGTGGGGATCGTGTAGTTGACGGTGGCCTGAGTCCAGGTGTCCTTGGCGGTCATCGGGTCGCTGTCGAACTTCTCTGCGGAGGTCGATCCGGTGTCGACACGTAGCATCGGGTCCGCCGATCCAGTGGGGACGTACATCCACACGGAGCATGTCAGCACACGACCAGCGTCGGATGCGCCCGGTTGGGGGATACGGTCTTGCCCTTGGACGGCGAACGCCGGGGCAGTCCCGGATCCCTTGGACAGCTTGAGTGATTGCGGGGGGCGGTAGAAGTGATCGTCGTCCACAACCGGTGCGTCGCTTCCGCTGTAGGCGATCCAGCCGTCCGCGCCGCCGTCGAAGCCGGGGTCCATCGCGAGGTTCCCATCGTCAGACCTTGCTGCTTGGACCCACCCGAGAGGGGACGTGGAGTCTGCCATGAGCAGGGTCCCGTCGTCGGGTGCTGGTAGGCGGCTGATGCCACTGTTACCCATGACGACCAGGTCGCCCTTGGTGGTCAGCAGGTCTGCCCTGATGTAGTCGCCGGACCCGCCGCCCTCGCCGATGGCGAACCATGTGCTAGTACCGGGGTCGTAGGCTTTCAGGGTGCGTTCGCTAGCCGTGAGGGTGTGAGTGTCGGCGCGGAAGGTCACGCTTGGGTCTTTGACGGCTACGGTGACGTCGTTGCTGCCGGGTCCGATGCAGCAGCCTTCCATCTCTGCGTCGGCGGAGTAGTTGGCGATCATGCGCAGGCCGGTGCCGTCGCGGTTGCAGGCGTACAGGCCGCGGGGGCGGGTGCCGGTGTCGCCGCCGTTGACGTTGTCGGCGGACATGATGATCTGGTCGCCGAGGACGGCGATGCCTTGAAGGGAATCCGCGCCCACGCTGATCGGGCCGATGTAGGTGAAGGTATCGTCGTAGCGGGAGATCGTGTTCTCGTCGGAGTAGTAGCCGCCGATGAGGTACTCCTGCCGTGTGGGGTCCCAGCCGAGGCAGGCCGATCCGTCATCAGGTGCATTCGTGACCTGGACGGAGTCCACGAAGGACAGGTCCGACTGGCTCCATCGGCCGATGATCGCGCCGCCCGTGTTCTTGACCGGGACGTATATGTAGCCGTCCTTTGCCAAGGGTGCGGAGAAGTGCGAGGTGGAGGCGGTGACGTCGGCGGACATGTCGTGCATTGCGACGTAAGCCCATGAGGTGTCGTATTCGTAGAGGGTGGTCGCGACGACGCGGTTCCAGTCGGTTCCGTTCCAGGCGATGCCTTGCACTGCGGGGATGGCGGCGGTTTGTGTCTTCGCCCATGTCGTGCCGCCGGGGTTGAGCCACAGCGCGGTCCCAGTCGATGGTGCGGGAGGTTGAGTGGCGGACACCTGCATTCGTTGCACGAGTCCGGCTGCGTCGCCGCCCAGGTAGTCGTCCACGGCCGCGTCGAGGGCGTCTTTGTCTACGGTGACGGGTGGCACGTAGATCGGCTTGATGATGCCGGTGTCGGCATCGAGCAGCCGGGAGCCCATGAGGTCGCCGGTGATCGCTGAGGCGCGGGACTCCTGCGACCAGAACGGTCCCTTCCACGTCTGCCCGTCGTCGCCGCAGACCTGCACGCCGGGGATGCCGTCGGTGGTGAAGGACAGGTAGCCGAGCTCGTTGGTGACCTTCGTCGCGGGCAACGGTGTGCCGTCGGTTGCGGACCGGACGAGCACGGCCGAGTCCTTGCCCAGGCGCACGGGTGCACCGTCGACGTCCTGCTCGAGGAACAGGCTCGGGTCGGTGTCGGTGGAGAAGGTGTTCACCGTGGAGGGTGGGGTGACATCCTGCTCGGACTGCACGACCTGGTAGACGTCAGCGATGCGGCCGCCCAACGGTCCGGTGGCGATGCCGAACAGCAGCCCGTGCGTGGGGTGCATGGCGACGCCTTCGATCTCCAACCAGTCGCCGGTGGTGTACACGTCGCTGGTGACGGTGAGGATCTGCTCGGCGCCGCTGGTCCAGTCGTAGGAGTGCAGGGTCAGGGGCCGGCCCAGGGCGACGTTCCCGCGCGCCACGTACAGGCGGTCCGAGTCGAAGGTGTGGCCCTGGTAGGCGGCGTCATAGTCGACGTTGATCGGGCCCACCGTGTGCAGTGCGTTGCCCGTGCCCGCCTCGTACTCGGACAGCTTGCGCAGCTCGGTGGTGCGGGTGGCGGTCGCCGAGTCGCGGATGTCCACGGCGACCAGGTCGTTCGCCTGGTCGATGGAGTAGGTGACGTACTGGTCGCCCCACAGGTCGGTGAGCTCGACCACGTCGGCGTCGTCGCGGGTGACGGTGATGCCCTCCGCGCTGCCCCTGTACTTCCACTTCACGCACCGGTTGGTGTAGGTACCGCCGGTGGTGTCGGTGCGCCACCAGAACCACAGCCACACGTCGGTGCCGTCGGTGGTGTAGCCCATCGTGGAGCCGTGACCGCCACCGGCCAAGGTGCACCAGTCGAGCAGCTCGCCGGTCGCATCCAGGCGGTAGATGCGGGTGTCGTCGCCGTTGTTGCCGGAGCCGACCTTGGAGACGAACCACTGGTCACCGACCGGCTGGAAGGACTGGATGACGCGGTCGCCGGGGACGCCGAGGCGGATCAGGTGCTTCGGTGCTGCGGCAGTGAAGTCGGGAACAGCCACGGTAATCTCCTTAGCGTGTGTAGGTCAGGCGCAGGCGGGGGCGCTTCTCCGGGTCCGAGAAGGTGGCGCCAGCGAATCGCCCGCGGGTCTCTTGGCCGAGCCAGTCGGGCGGGCCGATCAGGACCCCGGTCGACGTGGTCGAGATCCACGACGTGGGGATCTCGATCCATCGGCCTTGCTGCTCGTTCGAGTAGTCCCACTTCACCGCGCCGGAGCCGACCGTGCCATGGCTGTAGGAGTTCGGGATGTCGTCGCGACCGTAGGACTGCATCTGCAGCTGCCCGGAGTCGAGCACCCAGAACGTGTTGTAGAGGTAGACCTCGGCCTTTCGCAGGGTCGCGCCGGCCAGGGCGTCATCGACGGTCTTCGACTCTCCGATGATCGCGGTGCCGTTGCAGACGAACGCTGCGTGCCAGACGTTGCCGGACGAGGTGTTGCCGTAGACCAGTTCGTCGGTGCCGTAGGTGGCTTCCCTCGTGCCGTCCTGATTCCACGACGCGGAGTCGGTGGCGCGCCAGGTCGTCACGAACGTCTGCACCGCGTTGGATCCGGCCGGGGTGACCGTCGCCTCCAAGGGTGTCGCGCCCATGTCGGAGATGCAGGCCCGCCACATCGTGACGCGCTGCGGGTCGGTGTCGGGGGAGAACGTGCCGTCGTTGGTCCAGATGCCCAGCAGGAACTTGTACCAGACCGGCTGGCCGCTCGCCGGGTCGTCGGTCATGATCGTGGTGACCAGGGCGTCCGAGATACCGACCGGTGACACCGGCCACCGCTGCCCCTGCGACCCGATATAGGCGTCATCGATGGTCGGATCGGGCGGCGTGGACTGCGAATCCGTCGCGTGATTCATGTAGAGGTTGATGGTCTGGTGGACGTCGTCGGAAGTGGTCGAGGCGACGTAGCCGCGCCACGGCATGGCGAACCGATAGACGCGGTTCGGGGCCAGCTTGACCATGAACTGGCCGACCGGAGTGACCGTTCCGCCGGGGTTGACGGTGATCCCGTCGACCTGGTCTGTGAAGTTAGCCCAGGCGGCCGACCCCCACGACATGTTGTCGGCGATCCCCGGCTCGGCGTCTGGGTCCAGCAGTGTCCCGGCCAGGGGTGTGCCGCCGATGAAGATGTCCGTCTCTGACGAGATCGTGTGGCCGGACAGGGATCCAGTCGTGCCGATGCTGATGTCGGCGCTGATGTTCTGCGCGTGGATGTCGACGAACTCACCCACGACGGCGGCCACTGACTGCGCGTCCACGACATCAGCCGTCACCGCGTTCGCGGCCAGGCTGGGCGTATCGATCCCGCCCGGGCGGATCACCGTGCTGTCGATGTTGTAGCCGACCCCGAACGTGCCATCGGGTCGCTTCCCGACCGTCGTCAGGAGACGACCCTCGGAGTCCTTGATCGCGATGCCCGAGTTGTCCAGTGACGAGTTGCCCAGCCGCGGGCGGCGCGACAGCTTCTTGAGCTCGCTGCGCAGTGAGGCGACCTCGCGGGTCAGCGCGGCAACGGCACGGCGCGCGTCAGGATCCGTCACGGTCGGTCCTCTCCGACGCCACCACCTGCAGGGTGGCCGTCCCCTCGTCGGGCTTGTACGTCGTCGACAGCACCCGCACCCACAGGTCCAGGTCGCCGATCCAGTCCACGTCGTGCCCGGTCAGGTGGACGTCGTCACCGTTGGCCCACGACCCGAACGGGGCGTTCTCGTGATCCCATACGGTGATGTCCGACACGGTCGGGCCACCGTCGCGCCACTTCGCCTCGGCCCGCGCGGCCGCGTTGACCTTCGCCTGCGTGTCCAGCGACGGGTCGTCCACGATGCGGATCCGGTTCGGGCGCCGCCACTCCTGCCCCGACGGCGGGCGGTACGGCGTCGCGACCGTCTTGCGCAGCTTGTCCGAGCCCTCACCCGCGCCGAGCATCATGACCTGCCCGGCGTAGTCGTCGGCGGCCTGGTCGATCGACGGGGCGTTGACCAGGTTCTCGCCCAGGTGAAACCGCAGCTCGTGCTGCCGCCGGCCCAGCCGCGGGTAGCCGATCTGCAGGCGGTGATGCACGTCGTTCACGCCCGTCCCGTCCCAGGTGTGCACCTCGCGGAAGTCGAACGGTGTGGACTCCTGCAGCTGCATGAACTCGGTGGACAGGTCGTCGGTCTGATACCAGGCCAGCACGTACGGCTGCGCGTCGGTCTCGTTGCCGTCCTCGTCCTCGCCCTTCGGCTCGCCGACCCGCACCTTCGTGTGGACGTTGTCCACGACCAGGCCCAGGTCCTCATGCGTGCGGGACTGCACGTGCTTCCACATGTGCCGGATCACCGACATCGGGTCGACCTGGATCTTGGAGTAGGTGCCGGTGTAAGGGTTGCCCTTGAGGTAGCCGAAGAACCCGGACGCCGTCACCGACAGGCCAGGGCCGGACACTGCCCGGTCATCGACCAGGCACATCGCCAGGATGTTGTCCTGGCCAAGCTCCACCATGATCGCCGTAGCGCCAGGCACGACCAGATCGACCAGGCCGGGGATCTCCGGGGACAGGTTGCCGCGGATCGTGTCCGTTCCTGACAGGGTCGTGGTGACCTCGAGCCCACCGATCGGCACGCCCTGGGCGAGCATCTGCACCGTGCCGTCCCAGCACATCCCGTACAGGTGGGCGCGCCACATGTCCGGGCGCCACAGTGCCGCCTCGGGCAGGTTCTCAGGCTGCTCCGGTGGCGGGACAGTAGGCCCGCCTGAGAGGACCGGCATGGGTCAGCGAACCTCGGGGTCAGCCTGCTC
Source organism: uncultured Rhodanobacteraceae bacterium (assembly GCA_964608595.1). Lineage (GTDB taxonomy): Bacteria > Pseudomonadota > Gammaproteobacteria > Xanthomonadales > Rhodanobacteraceae > Oleiagrimonas. The sequence goes on along the minus strand of CAZSOU010000052.1, from coordinate 7,710 downwards.
GAGGAAACGGACCTGCCAGATCATGCCCGACGACTTGTCCATCTCCACGCCCGTCGCGGAAGAGTCCAGGATCGCCTTCGGAACGAACCGCTGCGTCGTGCCCCGGTATGACGCCGGGATCGGCACATCATCCCCAGCGATCCACGTGTCTCGCTGAGCGTTCGACGACGACGGGGCGTTGAAGCTGAACCGCTGCGTCGACCGCTCCCGCGTGGACGTGCCAGTCGACGGCCCGTACTCCACCCAGAACCGACCGAACACGTTCGCCGCGTCATACTTCACACCGGTCCACATGCACACGATCTGAGCGCGCACAGCCCACTCCGGGACGTCAATGTCAGCAGGGCCGAGCGTGTTGCCCTCACCGTTCGGGAAGTACTCACCCGGCTCGACCTTGCGGGTCAGGCTCATGCCGGTGTCCTGCGTCACAGCGGGGATCGGGTACATCTTGGTCGCCTCACGCGGCGACGCAACAACCCGCAGATCCGTGACCATCGACTGCTGGATGCCCGCCGTGTTCCCGGCAGGCTGAGTGATCTTCGCCAGCGGCAGGTTCGGGTATGAGGTCGGCAGCGACGACGTCAGCACCAGGCCGCAACCCTTGCCCGTCGGGTCATTCCCGGCGAACTCGGTGTCGTAGATTCGCAGGACGACATAGTCGGTGCGCGGAGACTGGGACCCGGCCTGCGGGACCGTGATCGCCGCGTCACCATCCGCCGACGTATTCGCCACCAGGTAGGACTGGCGGAACGCTGCAGCCGCGTACACGTTCGCGATGATCCCGGCGCCAGGATCCACGGCCACCTGCCACGACGCACCCAGGGCACGCACCAACAGGTCGGACGGCGCAACGACGCCCGTCTTACTCGGCGCGATAGCCGAGTTCGCCAACCGCTGGATACGGGCCGGGTAGGTACCGCCCTGTAGCGCGTACGCAGAGTCGAAAGTCATGGATCCTCCTACAGGGACCAGTGGGCAGCGCGCCAGTACATCCGGGCCGCCGCAGTGTTCGTCGGATCAGTGGTGGTGAAGACGAGCTCCTGGCTACCCGGCATCAACCTGGCGGACAGGTCGGAACGGCGCGACAGGAAGTGCACCACGCTCACGCCGTTCTTGCTGACGGTGCGTGCGCGGGTGTCGATCTCCACTGTCTCGTCGTAGTGGACCTCGAGGCCGGGCAGCTCGATCCGCCAACCGCGGCCCTTGATCACAGGAGAGACGGCCTTGCCAGTGATCGGCCCGGAGATGACCGCACGGAACGGAGTCTCGGCCTCGCCGGCCACGTTGACGATTCCTTGACGCTGGCCAGGAGTCGCGCCGAACGTGATCGGGAACGTGATCGGCCAGGTCAGCGTGCCACCGGGGTCGGTGACCAGGCCCAAGTGCAGCGAGTCCTCTTCGTCGTCGAAGGTCACGGGCTCGGACAGGACGAACTCGGCGGCCATCTTGCCGTTACCCAGCCGCATCAGCGCGTCACCGGACGGACCGGCGAACTTCCTCGGACGGCCGACAACCCGGAATGTCTCGCAACCGACCGCGCGATAGCGAAGGGTCATCGTCTCACCCGGCCGGAGGCGCTTCGCGCGACGCCACACGCCGGCGAACTTCCTCGCGGCCGACTGCGCGGACCTCATGTCCTTGCAGTCGGTCGCCAGGTCGAAGGTCCACGTCTGCGATCCGAGCCGGTCGTGCCCCATGAATACGCCGTTGCCGGTCGGGTTCTCCGCATCCTCATCACGCTCGGCCGGGTCGCCCGGATCGAGAGTGCTCACGAGGACATCGGTGCCGTATCCGAACACGAGACCGTCCAGCTCGAACTGTCCGTCCTTGAGGGCGATAGGCATCAGCGGACCCCCGAGTATGCGCTGGCAAGAGTGCTGGTGTGGACGGCCCAGGTCAGCTCGTCGACAAGGTCTCTCGCCGTGTCTGCTGGAGCGTTGATCGACCCCACGTAAACACCTGGGCCGTTGTAGCCGCCCAGCATGCGCTGTGTCTCGCGGTCGTCGAACACTCTCTCGCCGCCGCGCATGCTGATCAGCTCCGGACCGCGCTCACCGACCATCGCCAGGCCGGGGCGCGCCGAACGGGTGCCGCCCGCGTACCAGTGGTGCTTGGTCCAGAAGTCCCACGCTCGAGCAGGGTTGCCGTACCGCTGGGCGATGTACCGCATGCCCCAGCGGGCCTGAGTGTCAGCGTTCGTGCGCCAGTCACGACCGACGCTGTTCATCTTCGACGGCGGAAGCGCCTGGAACAGACCATAGGCACCGGATGAGGGGTTGCGGGCGTGCGGGTTCCACGACGACTCGTTGCGCACGATGTGCTTGATGGCGTCCCACATGTAGCCGTGGTCCCAGCCATACATCGCCGCAGCCGACTTCACCTTGAGCTTCGCTGCGACATTGCCGCCGAGCTTGCCGTGGCCCTCGGCGTCCCCGCCGAACCAGTTCAGCGGGTTGAACAGACTCTTGGCACGATCCCACAGCCCGGAGAGCGCCTTCTTACCGAGCTCGATGGGGATCTGCACAAACTTGTTGTCCTTGAACTTGCCGGAGACCTTGTCCCACAGGCCGGAGACCTTGTCCCACAGTCCACCGAAGATTCCAGAGAAGAAGCCACCACCGCCGCCCTTGTTCTTCTGCAGCCCATGACCCAGGTTAGACAGAAGCGACGTGTCGACGTGAATGTGGTTGAAGTGGCCCGGTGCGCGCCACTTGACGCCGAAACCCATTGCCTCCAGCATGCGCGCGACACGATCCGCGCCCTTCATCCCCGGGCGGGAGATGTCAGCAGCGTTACCGTGGCCGCGAGAAGGCAGGTAGTGCAGGGAGTGCGCCGAGTGAACCGGGTCGACCCGGTCGAACGGCATCATCTCCAGGACCGACCAGCCCTTGCTCTGCAGCTGCCGGAGCACGTTGACGAGCTTCTTACGCCAGCCCGGGCGGTACCACTCGATGCCGGACCACGCCATCGCCTTACCGCTGCCGGTCGAACCAGGCAGGGTCGGGATACGCCCACCGCGAGCAAACCCAGGAGCCACGTCGCCGAACCGGTCGGCCATCCGCCGCGACACGTGCGCCGGGTAGATGCGCTCACCGCCGGCGAACTGCATCAGCTCAGGGCCGCGCTCACCCACCCATGCCATGCCGGGAGGCGCAGAGTCGGTGCCCTTCGCGAACCCCTTCAGCGGCTTGATCGGGTTACCGGGCAGCAGAGCGTTGATGCCGGAGATCAGCGGGTGGTTGATGACGTGCTTGATGACCCAGTTGACCGGGGCCTTCACGACGTTCTTCAGGCCGTCCCAGATCTTGCCGATCGCCTTCTTGGCCCCGGAGAAGATGTTCTTCCAGCCGCGCACCTGGCGCTTCAGGAACCCCTTCACGGCACCGATCGGGTCGGTCAGGATCTTCTCGATCCCGTGCCAGATCCCCTTGAACGTGCCCTTAACCCACCTCCATGCGGCCTTGAAGTAGCCCTTGATCTTGTCCCAGTGCTTGTAGATCTGAGTGGCGGCGATCGCGACCGGCCCGAGCAGGATCGAGGCGATGGTCATCCAGTGCTTCTTGAAGAACCCCTTGACCCAGCTCCACGCCGTGGAGAAGTAGCCCTTGATCTTCTTCCAGGTGTCGCTGATCGCCTTGCCAGTGGCCTTGAATCCACCGCTGATCTTGTCCCACACCCATTTGATGCCAGGCCAAAGCGTCTTCTTCATCCAGTGCCAGACCGCGAGCGCGGCCTTCTTGATGCCCTCCCAGGCACCCTTCACGATCTCGCGGAATCTGGTGCTCTTGCGCCAAAGCACCACGAACGCCGCACCGAGGGCGATCAGGGCGATGATGATGATGGAGATCGGGTTCGCGTTCATGGCGGCGTTCAGTAGCCACTGGCCGGCTGCGGCGACTCGAGCGGCCGCTCCTGCTGCGCGCTGAGCGATCGTGGAGGCGATGGTCGCCACGCGCTGCCGGATGCGCGCCATGACACCCTGGCTCTGCGCGGCCGTGTTTGCCTCGGTCGTGGCCGTATTCGCGCCCATCGCGGCGGAGTTCTGAGCAGCCGCCAGCCGCTGACGCTTCATCTCACGGGTGTTCGCCGCCGTGGCCGCTGCCGAAGCGAACAGTGCCGCCGTGCGCAGCGTGAACCCGACCAGGCTCTGCGGTCCCAGGAACGATGACGCCGCCTTCCACGCGAGGAACCCCGCAGCGATGAAGGGCAGTATCTTGCCGATCGTCTTCGCGTGGTCCCCAATGAATCCGAGGGCCTTACCGACCAGGCTCAGCGAGGATCCGAGCAGCGGCGCAGTCGATGCCAGACCGGAGAAGAGGTCCTTGAATGCCTGCGGGTCAATGTTCTTGAAGAGCTTCTTGATGTTGCTGCCGATGCCCGACGCGCCGCCCTTGCCGGTGAAGATGTCGAAAATCTTCCGCACGGTCGAGCCGAACTTCTGCCACTTGGAGCCTTCCTTGGACAGGTCGACGGCGAACCCCTGCTTGAACTCTCGCCAGTGGTTCGACAGCTTGTCCATCAGCCCTGGCAGCTTCTTCAGTTGGCCGTTCAGCCACTTGTTGAGGGCCTTGCCCGCCTTGGCGACGATGGGGGTGATCTTGTCCAGCATGGGGACCATCGCGGCACCGATGCTGGTGAAGACGTTGTCCTTGATCCGCTTGAAGACGTTCCCGAGCGAGTTGTCCGCCTTGTTCCCGGCCTTGATCATCTTCTGGAAGGTCGAGCCGGTTCCCTTGCGCATGACCGACAGGACGTCGTCCAACTTGATCTTGCCCTCGGAGGCCATCTCGTTGACCTTCGAGATCGACACGCCGAAGTGCTTGGCCAGACCGGACAGGATCGGCACGCCGGAGTTCGATAGCTGCTGCAGCGTGTCCAGCTGAACCTTGCCAGCATTGACCATCTTCAAGATGGAATCGGTCGCCGAGTTGAGATTCTCGTTGTTCCCACCTGCAGCGGAGATCGCCTTACCGACGTTCTTCAGGGTCTTGACGGCGTCCTTGCCCTGCACGCCCGCGTAGGCGAGAGTTCCCGCGGCCTTCGTGTAGCTGCTGTAGTCCAGCGATGATGACTGAGAGACCTTGCGCAGGTCCTTCATCATCTTCTTGGCCTGGTCCATCGACCCGTACAGGCCGGACAGCACGTCACGGGAGTGCTGCTGGTCGATGGCCGACTTGAACCCGCCGACAAGGGCAATACCGGCGACCGTGCCCGCGCCCACGGCGGCGACCTTGACGGTCTTGCCGATGCCGCGGACGATCCCGCCGCCGATGCGCCGGAAGACGCCGGGTTTGTTGGTGCCCGACTCGAAGCCAGAGTTGAAGTTGCGCGCCGCCCTCGACGCGGCCTTGTCCGACGCCGTCGCGGTCTTGCGGACGAAACCGTCGAACGACGGCTCGACCTCCACATACGCGGACCCGGCCTGTGCCAGAGCGGACATGCGGTTACCTCCCCTCGTCGAGTGCGTGCGGCGTGAGCTGCTTGATCAGGAACACGGCCATGTCGAGCGACTGCTCGGCTTCGGCCACGGCCTGTGCGGTCCGCGGTCCGGGAAGCGGTTGGTACTTCTTGATGATCTTGAGCCCTTCGGCGATCACGCCGACCGTGTCGATCAGCTGCGCCAGAAGGGAGGCGTGCAAGTCGTACTCGCTGATCCGAGGAGCCCACTTCCGGCTGAGCTGCGGTCGGTCCTGCGCGGCTTCGTTCTGCCAGCGGACCCACTCCACGTCGTTCTCGGCAGCCTCGCGCCACCGACACGCTGACGGGCACTGCTCGATGAGGTCCAGCAGCGCCACGACGCGGTCCGGGCGCATCCAGTCCCGCAGGTCCACGCCGTACTCGTGGAGCAGGTCGGCACGGACCTGCGGGCGGAAGCGACCTAGGAGGACCGCGAGGCTTCGCCTTCCCCCGGCGTACCGAAGAGCTGGCCGTAGTGGTCCGACACCTGCCGGATGATCGGCACGAGCTCCTTCATCTTGAGCTTCTCCGCCTTAAGCAGGTTGAAGTCCTCAGCGGTGAGCCACTTCTTCAGCCACACCGACTCGGGAGACTCGACGAGGTCCTGCATGAACTTCTCGCCCTGCTCCCAGTCCATCTCGGCCAGGTCAGGGAAAGTGACGGTGTGCTTACCGTCGCGACAGGTGTAGACGTACGGGCCTGCCGTCTCGATCTTGCCGATCTGCGACAGAGTCGAGTTCTCCAGTGGGTTGTCAGACATCTCGGGTGTTCCTTTCGGGTGTGGGATGCAGGGTCTACTTCGACTTGGACGTCTTCTTGGCGGGCTTCTCCGCCGGCGCCTCCTCGGCCTTCTTCGGCTCCGGCTTTGCCTCGCGGAACCCCGAAGCCTTCAGCTGCGCAGCCTCGCGAGCGTTGCTCGTGACGACGACCTGGTCGTCCTTGACGAGTCGCATGTGTCCTCCTCAGTGGAGCGGGGATCGGGTGTGGTTGGTGCACCTGTCGGGGTCGCACACCCGAGAGGCGACCCCGACAGGTGGCTCATGCGGCCGTGTAGCCGTAGGAGACAGCGTCGAACGCCGAACCGCCCAGGTAGTGACGCACCGGCCACCCCTCCGGCCCCGTCGACACATCGAAGGTGATCTCGCGACCGGCGGCCGAGTCCTCGCTGTTCCAGTTCTCATCTCCGAGCTCGGAACGCTTCACCTTCGAGAAGCACTTCGCGCGATAGAACGGCTTGGCCGGAGTCCCATCGAAGTACATGACGAAGAGCCGGCGGTCCTCGTCCTCGGGCAGGTCAGGCTCCTCGAAGACGATCTCGCCGTTCGCGGTTGCCGTCACCCCGGACAGGTCGACACCGAGGGCGATCTCCTGCAGCAGGCGCCGCTGCATCTCCAGCGGCGTGCACTTGACCTGCTTGGGCGCCTTGTCGATGTCGGTACGCGGCGGGACACTGTAGCCCCACGCTTCCGTCTCGACCTTGTTCAGGTCAGAGCTGAACACGAAACCGTCCGTGCCGACGATTCCGATCGGCTCCCAGTTGTCCGCCTCTGGCAGGGCCAGCAGGGATCCGTCTGTCGTGTCGAGGATCGTGGCAGGGCAAGCGGCCGTCATCGGCGCAGCGAACGCGACGCCCTGTAGAGCCTTCCGGATCTTGTCCGGAGAGTCCGCGCCGTCCTTCATCTCGGCGAAAGTGACCATGGAACACACACCCCTTCCAAGGGCATTCGGTTGATTGCCCAGCAGGGCAGATTGCGTTTCGGGTGTTTGCTTGCGTCAGGCCCGAAGGCCCCGGGTCTGCACGCGGTAGGTGGCAGACACCAGATTGGGGAAGTCGTCCGGCTGGGGGATCTCGGCCGGCAGAGTTTCAGTCAGCACCGCATCCAGCAGGCCGAGGCTCGTGGCATGCGGTCCATAGGTCAGAAAGTCGTGGATCTCGTCGGCGGCCTCATCGGCTGCAGTGGCACCTAGCGCATACGTCTCGACGGTGATCCGGTCCTCCCGGAAAGGATCCGCCTGCGACCCGCCGACCCGATACACCAAGAAGGCTGGAAGCCCCCGCTCCTGATAGTCAGCCGTCAGCCTCAGGTAGGTCTTCCCGTAGGCGTTCAGCAGCTCCCGGATCGCCCTCTTGGCGTCCGGGTAGGTCAGCAGCACGTCAACCCTTCTCGATCACGTCGACGCTGCGCGCGAGCACGTGCTTCGCGCCCCTACCCCACTCGACCCACTTGGCGTGGTCGGAGGTGTTGACCAGGC
>CAZSOU010000051.1:0-17726 GCA_964608595.1 uncultured Rhodanobacteraceae bacterium | reverse complement strand
CGAACGGCGCGCGCTTCTGGTAGGCCTGCACGGCCAGGCCGAAGCCGTTCCAGCCCTCCAGCGAGGGATGGGTGAACACGGCGTGCAGGATGTCCAGCGACAGTTCCAGGCGCGAGGCTTCCTCGGCGTCGATGGTCAGCGCGATGCCGCGCGCCATCGCCTGCTGCGACAGTTGCAGCACGCGCGGCACCAGCTCGTCCAGGACGCGCTGGCGCTGGGCCACTTCGTAGCGCGGGTGCAGTGCGGAGAGCTTCACCGAGACCGACGGCGCCTCGAGCACGTCGCCGGCCTTGGGATGCTTGCCGAGGGCGTCGATGGCCTTGGAATAGGCTTCCAGGTACATGTCCGCGGCGGCCTGGGTCAGCGCCGCCTCGCCCAGCATGTCGAACGAATAGCGGTAGGCGGCGTTGCCGTTGCGCTGCGCGCGTGCGAGCGCCGACTTGATGTCGCGGCCCATGATGAATTGCTGGCCCATGATGCGCATGGCCTGGCGCACCGCCAGACGCACCAGCGGTTCGCCGGTGCGGTTGACCAGGCGGCGCAGGGCGGCCTGGTAGTCGCGGCGCGTGGCGTCGGGCAGGGTGACGATGTGGCCGGTCAGCAGCAGTCCCCAGGTCGAGGCATTGACGAGCACGGACTTGCTGGTGCCCAGGTGCTTTTTCCAGTCGGCCTCGGTGAGCTTGTCGCGGATCAGGCGGTCGGCGGTGTCGCTGTCGGGAATGCGCAGCAGCGCCTCGGCGATGCACATCAACAGCATGCCCTCGCTGCTGGACAGGTCGTACTGCTGCATGAACGCGGCGATCGCGCTGCGCTCGTCCTGCTTGGCGCGCACGCGCCGCACCAGTTCGGCGGCGCGGAACTCGACGGCCTCGCGTTCGGCCTCGGGCAACTCGGCCCGCACCAGCAGCTCGTTGACGGCGTCGGTTTCGTCGCGCAGCCAGGCGTTGGTCATGCGCGCGCGCGCAGGCGCCGCGACCGGATCGGAAAGTTCGGGGCGGAGTATGTCGTTTGGCACCGGGAAAACCTCGGCCGCCGCGCGCGGACGCGGCAAGGTGGTGACGACCCGCGGGATGCGGGCGACTGTGCGGCGATTGTAGGGGATGTGAACGCCCGCGTGGTGGGCGAGCAATGGGACTTGACAACCTGTCTCCGAATGTGAAACGGCGCGTTTCCCGGGCTTTTCGCGGGGATGCGACATCATGTCACGTGACACCTCCTGCGGCCTGTGGCTGGATTTGATCCAGGTCATGGCGTGCGCGGATCGTTCTTGCCAGGTTGACTTGTCACATCTACCATTCAGCAGTTGCAGGCGTTGCCGTGATTCCATGGTCGTGTACAAGCCAGCCAGTATCGAGGGCCACGGTGTGACGGTGTGGCTGCGGCCCAACCGTGCATTGAGCCACCGGGCACTGCGGCGGTTGGCGTGGGGACTTGCGGCGGTGACGCTGGCGGCGGGCTTGATCGGTGCGCAACAGGGGAACGTGTTTGCTCCGTTGTTTGCGCTGGTCGAGGCGGTGGCCGTGGCCTGGATGCTGGGCGTCGCCTGGCGTGCAGGCAACCGCGGCGAGCGCATCACCGTGGATCGGCGCCTGCTGGAGGTGGAAGCGTGGCCGGAGCATCGGCGCACGTCGTTCCAGTCGGGGTGGGTCAGGGTGTTGTTGACATCCGCAGGCCCGCGCCGTCACCTGCTGCTGGTCTCGCATGGACGCGAACTGGAAATCGGCGCGTTTCTCGCCGACGAGGAGCGTACGGAGCTTTGGCGTAAACTCAAGGTGCTGCTGGCACAGGTCACCGCGTCGCAGCACGAACAAGTCAACAACGGGTCCGGAGACGGCTCTTGAGGGTGCAAGACATGAAATCAGGCGGCATCAGGCGATGGACGAAGGCGGCGCTGGCAGCGGTCACCGCATTGTGCGCAAGCGCGGCGTGGGCCAATCCGCACCCCTGGCAGGTGAGCATGCCCAAGGGGGTCACCCCGTCCTCGCACGAGGTCTACGGCCTGTTCCTGATCTCGTTCTGGGTCTGCGTGGCCATCGGCATCGTCGTGTTCGGCATCATGACCGTCGCCATGATCCGTTTCCGCAAGTCCAAGGGCGCGGTGGCGGAAAAGTGGAGCCACAACTCCAAGCTGGAGACGGTGTGGACCATCATCCCGGTGCTGATCCTGGCCGGCCTGGCCTGGCCCGCCAGCACCGTGCTGACCAAGATGTCCGACGTCACCGGTTCGAGCATGACCGTCAAGGTCACCGGCTACCAGTGGAAGTGGCGCTACGACTACGTCGACTACATGGGCAAGCCGGTGCACAAGGTCGGCTTCATGTCCAAGCTGGCCAAGTCCAGCAACCTGGCGCGCCAGCTCGACTCCCGCTACAGCCCGTGGGACGTCAAGGCCAAGAACGGCTACCACGACTATCTGCTCAACGTGGACAAGCCGCTGGTGGTGCCGGTGGGCGTGAAGATCCGCTTCCTGATCACCGGCGGCGACGTCATCCATTCCTGGTGGGTGCCGGACCTGGGCTGGAAGATCGACGCCATCCCCGGCATCGTCAACGCGGCTTGGGCGAAGATCGACAAGCCGGGCATCTACCGCGGCCAGTGCGCCGAGTTGTGCGGCCAGGACCATGGCTACATGCCGATCGTGGTCAAGGCCGTGCCCAGGGCGCAGTTCGACCAGTGGCTGGCGGCACGCGAAGGCAAGGCCGCGCTTGACCAGGCCTCGCGCACGGCCGGCGTGTCCGGCGACCGGGCGCGGCAGACCGACGGACATCGGGGTTGACCCATACTCAATTGCAGTCAGAGGTACAGGCCATGGCGCACGCAGCCATTCACGATCTCCACGAAGAACATCATGGCGCCCCCAAGGGGTTCGTCCGGCGCTGGCTGATGTCCACCAACCACAAGGATATCGGGACGATGTACCTGATATTCTCGCTGACGATGTTCTTCATCGGCGGCACGCTGGCCATGGGCATCCGCGCCGAGCTGTTCGAGCCCGGCCTGCAGCTGATGCAGCCGTACTTCTTCAACGAGCTGACCACCATGCACGGGCTGGTCATGATCTTCGGCGCGATCATGCCGGCGTTCGTGGGCCTGGGCAACTGGATGATCCCGATGATGATCGGCGCCGGCGACATGGCGCTGCCGCGGCTCAACAACTGGTCGTTCTGGTTGCTGGTGACGGCCTTCATCGTGCTGCTTTCCACGTTCTTCCTGCCCGGTGGCGCGCCGGCCGGCGGCTGGACCATGTATCCGCCGCTGACGCTGCAGATGGGTGATGCGGTCGCGTTCACCATCTTCTTCGTCCACATCGCCGGCATCAGCTCGATCATGGGGTCGATAAACATCATCGCCACCATCCTCAACATGCGCGCCCCCGGCATGGATCTTCTGAAAATGCCGATTTTCGTGTGGAGCTGGCTGATCACCGCCTTCCTGCTGATCGCGGTGTTGCCGGTGCTGGCCGGTGCGGTGACCATGCTTCTGACCGACAAGTATTTCGGCACCAGCTTCTTCAATGCCGCCGGCGGCGGCGATCCGGTGATGTACCAGCATATTTTCTGGTTCTTCGGTCATCCCGAGGTCTACATCATGATCCTGCCGGCGTTCGGCATCATCTCGGAAATCGTGCCGACGTTCAGCCGCAAGCCGTTGTTCGGCTACAAGGCCATGGTGTATGCACTGGCCTGCATCGCGTTCCTGTCGTTCATCGTCTGGGCGCACCACATGTTCACGGTGGGCATGCCGGTGGGGGCGGAGCTGTTCTTCATGTATTCGACCATGCTGATCGCCGTGCCCACGGGCGTGAAGATATTCAATTGGGTGACCACGATGTGGCAGGGGTCGCTCAGCTTCGAAACGCCGATGCTGTTTGCGGTGGCCTTCATCATCCTTTTCACCATCGGCGGCTTCTCCGGCATCATGCTGGCGCTGGTGCCGGCAGACTTCCAGTATCAGGACACCTACTTCGTGGTGGCGCACTTCCACTACGTGCTGGTGACGGGCTCGGCCTTCGCCATCATGGGCGCGGTGTATTACTGGCTGCCCAAATGGTGCGGCCACATGTATTCCGAGCGCATGGGCAAGGTCCACTTCTGGCTCAGCGTGATTTCGGTCAATGTGCTGTATTTCCCGCAGCACTTCCTGGGGCTGGCCGGCATGCCGCGGCGCATTCCCGACTACAACGTCGCCTTTGCCGACTTCAACATGATCAGCTCCATCGGCGGCTTCGTGTTCGGCGCCTCGCAGCTCATCTTCGTTTACAACATCGTCCACGCCGTGTACATGGCGCGCAAGAAGGCGACCGAGCGGGTCTGGGAGGGCGCGCATGGTCTGGAATGGACGGTGCCGTCACCCGCGCCGCACCATACCTTCGCGTTGCCGCCGGTGATTGAAGACAGCCAGTTGGCACATGGCGATGTGAGTCATTGATGGCTGCCGCGATGCCGTCGACGCGCGACAGCGAACACTTGCGCCGGCAACGTGCCGGTGTCCGGCGCACCGTATGGATCTGCGTCGCTGTCGTGGTCGTGCTGCTGGGCTTGTTCGTGGCGCAGTACATGGTGTGACGGTGGTTCGATCGTTTTCACAGCAGGGTCAGGCAACAGGAAATCCAGATGGCTGAAAAAACTGCCTATTTCATCCCCAAGAACAGCCCGTGGCCGATCGTCGGCTGCATCGGCATGTTCTGCACCTTCTTCGGATTGGCGCACTGGCTGAACCATGCCGACAGTTTCGGCGAGCCGATGTTCTACGTCGGCCTTGCGGTCATGGCGTTCATGATGTTCGGCTGGTTCGGCTCGGTCATCCGCGAGTCGCTCAAGGGCAACTACAACGCCCAGGTGGACACCAGTTTCCGCATGGGCATGATGTGGTTCATCTTTTCCGAAGTGATGTTCTTCGGCGCATTCTTCGGTGCGCTGTTCTATGCGCGTATCCTCTCGGTGCCGTGGATCGGCGGCCACGGCCACGGGCTGCTGACTCACGCCTTCCTGTGGCAGGACTACAGCGCCAGCTGGCCGACCAACGGCCCCGGCAACATCGGCGGTCACTTCCAGACCATGAGCGCATGGGGCATCGCGCTCATCAACACGCTGATCCTGCTTTCTTCCAGCGTCACCGTGACCATCGCCCACCACGCGCTCAAGGCCGGCCATCGCGGACGCCTGAAGGTGTTCCTGGCAATCACCTTCCTGCTCGGCGCCCTGTTCCTGTATTGCCAAGCGCACGAGTATGCCGAAGCCTACACGCACATGAACCTGACGCTGCACAGCGGCATCTACGGTTCGACCTTCTTCCTGCTGACCGGCTTCCACGGCCTGCACGTGACGCTGGGCACCTGCATGCTGATCGTGATCTGGCTGCGCGTGCTCAAGGGCCACTTCAACCGGGAACACCATTTCGGCTTCGAGGCCGTGGCCTGGTACTGGCACTTCGTCGACGTGGTCTGGCTGTGCCTGTTCATTTTCGTGTACGTGCTTTGAGCCGGACGCCGGCAGCCACGGAAAACCCGCCTGCGGGCGGGTTTTTTCTTGTGCCGGCGAAAGGCGCTGCGCTACCGGCGGCCGACTGTCGCAGCGTCGGCGCATGCTTCCGGCTTGTCGCTAGAATGGGCGTTTACCGGCCGATGCCGTGCGGTTGCAGCCAGCCCATCCAGATGCCGAGCACGACCATGGCGATCAGGACGATCGACAGCCCGATGCGCCGGGTCAGGGCCCACACCGTGCGGCTGGACTTGCCCTTGTCGGTCATCATGAAATACAGCGCCTGGCCGAGATTGAAGATGACCACGAACAACATCACGACCAGCGCAATTTTGTATATGGTTTCCACGCGATGAATCCGAAACGGTTGGCGATGAGCAGTATAAGCCGTGCCCGGCGCCGGCACACATGCGGCACGTTGTCCGTCGGTTTCAGGGGGGCGGCGGCGTGATGCGGCTGAAGCGCCCGAGCTGGTGGGCCGTGGCGCTGACTTTGGCGGGGGTGGCCATCTTCGTGCGTTTGGGCGTGTGGCAGCTGCATCGCGCCGCTTACAAGGACCATCTGCTGGGATTGTTTGCCAGCGAGGCCACGGCGCCGATGGTGCCGTTCGACAACGTCAAGCACGGGGTGTCGGACAATGTGTATCCGCACGTCGGCGTGCATGGGCATTTCATCCAGGACCATTACTACCTGCTGGACAACAAGACCCACGCCAATCGTGTCGGCGTGGAAGTGTATGCCCCGTTCAAGGTTCGCAACAGTGGACGCTGGCTGTTGGTGGATCTGGGCTTTCTGCCGCGCACACGCGCCGGCAAGTTGCCGCACCTGCCGCCTCTGGAAAGCGGTGAAGTGCGCATCACGGGCTTGTATGCCAAGCCGCCGCGCGAAGGCTTGAAACTGGGTGGCAACCGTCTGCCTGATCAATCCACCTGGCCCAAGACCACGATCTACATCGACCTGCCGCAGATCGGTGCCGACCTCGGGCGCCGGCTGTTTCCGCGCGTGCTTTTGAGCGACCCGGATCCGGCGACCATCTACGTGCGCCAATGGGTGCCCGATACCATGCCGCCGGCGCGCCATCGCGCCTATGCGTTCCAATGGTTTACCTTTGCCGGCGTCGCCATCGTCATTTTCGTGATTCTGCATCGGCGGCGCCCTCGGAGAAAACGCGACCCTCATGAATGACGCAACGCGCAACGTGCGCCTCAATCGCTTCAAGATGCTGCTGGTGGCATCGATATTCGTGCTGCCCTTCGTGATCGCATGGATCGCCTTTCACGCGGGCTGGCGGCCGGGGACGAAAAGCCACGGACAGCCGATTCTGCCGCAGCGCAGTTTTTCCACCGTTGCCATCACGCTGGACAACGGCAAGACCTGGCCGTGGCGCGACAGTGAGTCGCCGCGCATGACCCTGGTGGCGCTTTCCGACGGGCCGTGCCGGCAACAGTGCATCAAGACGCTGACGCTGCTGCGCAATGCGCGCATCACGCTCAACGAAAAGCAGGATCGGCTGCGCCTGCTCTATATCGGCCGACCGCCGGCGGGCAAGCCGGGCGAGGTGTTGATGCAGTCATGGCGACACGGTCGCGACCGGACCGGTGCGCTGGCGGCGTTTCGTCCGCAAAAGGAGGGCGCGGTATCGGCCATCCTGGTCGAATCCAACGGGACCGCACTGGTCAAATATCCGGCCGGTTTCAGTCCCGACGGCCTCAAGGATGATCTGCACAAGGTGATCCACTGATGCACACGAATGCTCGTCCCCCGATGTCCTGGCTGGCGCGTCTGGCGTGGTTTGCGGCACTGTTTGCCTTTTGCGTGGTGATGTTCGGCGCGTTCGTGCGCCTGTCCAATGCCGGCCTGTCCTGCCCGGACTGGCCGACGTGTTACGGGCAGGTGACGTGGCCGCAGCAGCCACACCAGGTGGCGCAGGCGGATGCCGCGTTCCCCGAGCGTCCGTATGTCGCCCACAAGGCGTGGCGCGAGCAGGTGCACCGGATGATTGCCGGCACGCTGGGCGTGTTGGTATTGGCATTGGCGTTGCTGGCGGTGTGGACGCGGCCCCGGGCGCGCTGGACGGTCATCGGTGCGGCCATCGCCGCCGCGCTCGGGACGGGCCTGTACATGGGCGGCGAACATGTCGTGTCGTCGCTGCTGGGTGCGCTGGCGATTCTTGCTCCGGTGGTGGTGGCGGGGCGCTTGACGCGTGCCGGTCCGTGGCGTGTCGCGGTACTGGCGTTGGGGCTGATCATTTTCCAGGCCATGCTGGGCATGTGGACGGTGACTTTGCTGCTCAAGCCGATCGTGGTCACCGGACACCTTCTGGGCGGCATGGCCACGTTTGCCTTGATCGCCTACATCGCGCTGCGTTTCACGCCGGTGGGCGCGGACGGCGACGAGCACGCGCGGTTGCGTCGTTTCATCATCGTCGGCATCGTGATCCTGGCCTGCCAGATCTTTCTCGGCGGCTGGACCAGCACCAACTATGCGGCGTTGGCATGCGGCGTCGGCAACAGCGCCTTCCCGCAATGTCTGGGCCAGTGGTGGCCGGCCGCGGATTATCACCAGGGTTTCATTTTGTGGCGCGGCATCGGCGTGAATTTCGAGGGCGGCATTCTCGATGGCCAGGCGCGCACCGCGATCCAGATGGTGCACCGTATCGGCGCGCTGGTGGTGTTCTGTTATCTGGGCTGGCTGGCCTTCAAGGTGGCGCGTGCCGGCCTGCGCTGGTTTGCTCTGGGGATGGTCGTGACATTGCTGGCACAGGTGGCTCTGGGCATCAGCAACGTGCACTTCGGGCTGCCGCTTCCGGTCGCCACGGCGCACAACGGCATGGCCGCGTTGCTGCTGTTTTCGCTGGTGGCGACGCTGGCGCGCACGCAGCCGCGACTTCCCGTGCCGAGGGTCAGGGACGATAAAGCTGCTCAAACCCGCTAAAATGGGCAGTCACCCTTCGTTGTTGTCCGCATGAGTGCTCATTTCGCCGAATACTGGGAGCTGACCAAGCCGCGCATCGTCGCGCTGCTGGTGTTTTGTGCCGTGATCGGCATGTTCCTGGCCGTCAATGTGAATCCGCCGGCGATCGGTGTGCCGGGTTGGGTACCGTTGATATTCGGCACGCTCGGCATCTGGCTGGCCTCGTCGTCGGCCGCGGCTTTCAATCACCTCATCGATCGGCGTATCGACAAGGTCATGTCGCGCACCTCGCATCGGCCGCTGGCGTCGGGCAAGCTCACGGCGCGCCAGGTGTTCGTGTTTGCGTTGATTCTCGGCATCGCCTCGATGCTGATCCTGGTCTTTCTGGTCAACGTGCTGACGGCGGTGCTGACCTTTGCCGGGTTGATCGGCTATGCGCTCATCTACACCGCGTTTCTGAAGCGCGCCACGTCGCAGAACATCGTCATCGGCGGCCTGGCCGGCGCCATTCCGCCGATCCTCGGCTGGACGGCCGTGACCGGCAACTTGAGCCCTTACGCGTTGCTGCTGTGCCTGATCATTTTCGTGTGGACGCCGCCGCATTTCTGGGCCCTGGCGATCTTCCGTCGCGAAGAATACGCGCGCGCCGACATTCCCATGCTGCCGGTGACGCACGGCGTGGTTTACACCGCGTGGTCGGTGTTGTTCTATACCGTGCTGCTGCTGCTGGTGACCGTGTTGCCGTATCTGACCGGCATGAGCGGGCTGTTGTATCTGGGCAGTGCTTTGGTGCTGGGCGGCGGTTTCGTGTATTACGCCATCCGCCTGCTGCACCCGCCGGACGAACGTTATGCGATGAAGGTGTTCGGCTATTCCATCATTTATCTGATGGCGCTGTTCGCCTTTCTGCTGCTCGATCACTGGCTGATGATGCCGGCGTTCCAGGCCGACCCGATGGCGCTGGCGCGGCTGGGCTGAGCTGCCCTTGTGGGAGGGGCCGGTGGCCCCGACAGGATGTACCGCATGATCCGTCGGGGCCACCGGCCCCTCCCACAGGAAACTCCGATGATCCGCGGTTTTTCGAGGCCCCCTGCAAGGGCCGGTGACGATGAACTCGTCGTGGCGGATCACGATCCGCCTGCATGCCGCGTGGTCATGCCCTGGAAGATCGTGTGCTTGCCGGGCTGGAGCCCGATGTTCCGGTCACGCCTCCGGATCGACGGCTTGTCCGGCGTGGCGGCTTCGATACCACAGGTACCCGCCAACGCCGACCAGCAGCAGCGCCAGAATGACCCACAAGCCGGCCTGACCGCGGTGCAGCCATTTGAGCAACCATTCGTGGTTGTCGGCGCCGGCAAAGCCCAGATACACCCATATGGGCACGCTGATCAGGGCGGCCAATCCGTCAAACAGCAAAAATCGCCATACCGAGACGCGATGCGTCAGGCCGGCGGTGATGAATACGGCCGTGCGCATTCCGGGCAGAAAGCGTGCCGTGAACAGCAGGCGGTTTCCGTAGCGGGCGAACTTTTGTTGCACGGTGGCATAACGCTTCGGCGTCAGCACGCGCGCGACCAGACGCCAGCGCAGCATGCGCGCGCCGAAGTGGTGGCCAAGCGCAAACATGGTCAAGTCCCCCACCAACACGCCGAACATCGCCAGGAAGAACATCAGATGGACGTTGGCGTAGCCCAGGCCTGCGATCACGCCGCCCGCGACCAGCGTCACGTCTTCCGGCAATGGCGCGCCAACGGCGCACAAAAGCAGCGCCAGAAGCACGGCAACATAGCCGTGCTCGGCAAAATAGGTGACCAGCTGGGTCAACAGATCCATCGCGGGTGGGCGTCGTCGTCGGGTTCGGGTAGGTCATGATCCCATGGAAGCGCATGTTTTGCGCGCTACGGTGCGCGCGTATCGCCAATCAGGCTTTCGGCATCACGGCGCGTCGCGGTACCACGGCCATGGTCAGGCGCGCGATCGAGATCAAGCGTTCGCCGTCGTCGACGATGCGGATTTCCCAGACCTGCGTGCTGCGCCCCACGTGCAAGGCCCGCGCCGTCCCGGTCACTGCGCCCTCGCGCACGCCGCGCAGATGGTTGGCGTTGATGTCCAGGCCGACGGTCGCTGCCTTGTCGGCATCCAGGGTCAACATGGCCGCCGTGCTGCCGACGGTTTCGGCCAGTGCGACCGAAGCCCCGCCATGCAGCAAACCGTAGGGCTGATGTGTACGTGCGTCCACCGGCATGCGGGCGCTCAGCCAGTCATCGCCCGCGGCGCAGAAGCGAATGCCCAGCACTTCCATCAGGGTGTTGTCGCTGGCGGCGTTGAGGGCGTCGAGATCGGGCGGCTGTTTCCACAAGGGCATGGCAACGCTCCACGGAGAGTGTCGCCACATTGTGGGGGCGGCGGCGAGCGGCGACAATGGGGCTTTTCACGCATGGAATCGATGTGTCGTACACCGTGACCCTCAAATCCAGCGGGCACCAGTTCGAGGTCGCCGAAGGCGAAACCGTCCTTGATGCCGCGCAGCGCGCCGGATTGGCGTTGCCGTACTCCTGTCGCGCCGGTGTGTGCGGAAGTTGCAAGGCCATCGTGCTGGAAGGCCGCTTCGATTATCCGCGCAACCCGCCGACAGCGCTCAACGCGGCCGAGCGAGCGCAGCATGCCGCGCTGCTGTGTCAGGCCGTGCCGCGCAGTGACCTGGTGCTGCAGGTGCGCGAGGTGCGTTCGGTCGAGGACATGCCGCATCGGCAACTGGACGTGATGGTGACGGCCAAGGATCGTCTCGCGCCCGACGTGGTGCGGCTGCTGTTGGCGTCGCCGCCGGGTCAGCCACGACTGCGGTGGCTGCCCGGCCAATATGTGGATGTGTTGCTGGACGACGACAAGCGTCGTGCGTTTTCGCTGGCGCGTGCGCCGCATCTCGGGCCGGAGCTGGAAGTGCATGTGCGGCATGTGGCCGGCGGCGGTTTCACGTCGTGGGTGTTCCACGATCTGGCCGTGGGCGACACTTTGCGCATCGAAGGACCGCAGGGCACGTTCGTGCCACGCGAAGATGCCGAACGGCCGATGATCCTGATGGCCGGCGGCACCGGTTTTGCGCCGGTCAAGGCGCTGATCGAGCACTTTCTGCACCTGGGTACACGCCGACCGATGCATTTCTACTGGGGTGCCCGCACGGCCGCCGATCTGTATCTGCGCGCGTTGCCCGAGCAGTGGGCGCGCGAGGTCCCGACGCTGGATTTCATTCCGGTGATTTCCGATGCCGGCGAAGCCGCACGCGCCGAATCGCGCATGGGTCTGGTGCACGAAGCCGTGCTGGAAGACTGGCCGGACTTGTCCGCCATGGATGTCTACATGTGTGGTCCGCCCGCCCTGATCGATGCCGGTCGACGCAGCTTTGCCGCTGCCGGCCTGCCTGAAGACCACCTGTATTACGACTCGTTCGAATACGCGCCCGACGTGCTCGAAAAAATCCTCGGCAGCCGAGCCGGCATCCACGGTCTGTGATGCCTGTAGGGAACCTCGAAAAACCGCGGATCATCGGCGTTTCCTGTGGGAGGGGCCGGTGGCCCCGACAGGATGTACCGCATGATCCGTCGGGGCCACCGGCCCCTCCCACAAGGCTAGCTCCGGGGCGCAACGGTTTTTCGAGGCTCCCTGTAGGGGAGGTCCATGCGAGCGGGGCGGGTCAAGGCCCGCCTGCGCGAGGTGCTTATTTGCGGCCTTTGGCCATCGGCATGTCCGCCTGCTTCCACGACAACATGCCGCCGTGCAGCGTGCTGACTTTCTGGAAGCCCGCCTTGACCAGTCGCTGGGCGGCCTTGGTCGAGGTGCGGCCATCCTTGCTCACCAGTACCACGGGCAGGTCGCGCACCTTGGCCAGGTCCTTGTTTTCGGGATCGAACTGACTCATCGCCACGTGCTTCGCGCCGGGAATATGGGCCTTTTCGTAGTCGGCGTAGGCGGACAGGTCCACGACCAGGGCATCCTCGCGGTTGATCAGCAGCGTCAGGTCGGCCGGCGAAAGCTCGCGGAACTTGCGGCCCATGCGCATGATCTCGCCGACGATGATGGCGACGAGCAGGATGACGAACAGCAGGCTCAGCCAGATGTGGTTGCCGACAAATTCGGGCAGGCGGTGGAAAAATTCGCTCATCGGAATGTCCGGTGCAGACGCAGTGCAAACCCCGCATTATCGGTGAGCGCGGCTGCGGAAGCAAAGCCGCGGGCGTTCAATCTCCCGCCGGCGAACGCGTGATGTCCGGCAGGCCGCTCATCAGCCACCAGCGTCCGGCTTCGGCATCCCATTGCCAATCCTGCCGGTCGATGATGTTGCGTTCGTGCATGGTGTGACGGTTGACCAGGCCGATCTTGACGGTCTGCTTCACTTCGGTGTCCGAAACCGGGACGGGTCCCGCGCCCGCGTCATATCCGACCACGCGTACCTGTTTGTATCGTGCCGCTTGCAGTGGCGTGAGCGGATGCGCCTGGCGCCAGTCGGGATCGACGAAGCTCAGCGCATGCTGAAAATCGCCCCAGCGCAACGTGGAGTGGTAGGCGTCGAGCGTGCTGTTCAGGCTGTCACGACGTTGGTTGGTCGCGCAGCCGGCCACCAGGGCCAGCGTGGCGATGACGAGGATCAGGCGCGTACGCAGCATGAGGCAGTCCCCCGATGATGACGCTTCATTGTGCCGCATGCGGCGACGCTTTGTCGGGATCGCCGTCACGTCGTTTGGCCACGAATTGCGCCGTGAGTGTGGCGCACCGGGCGTCGGCGTCGCGTTCGCGGACGTGGCAGGCCACGGCGATGCGTGCCTTGCCCCGCCTGGCCAACGTGGCGAAAAACGCCGCCCAGTCGGCATCGACGTCGAGCTCGGCAATGGCCTGAAAATCGCTCCACACCGGGGACAGGTAGGCCACTTCACTGCGTCCGACGAACACGTCGCAGGCCAGATCGCGCTGTTCCAGCGCCAGCGTCACCAGCGACCATCCGGCCAGCGTCATCACGCTGGCCAGCGAGCCGCCGAAGGCGCAGCCCTTGTCGTTGATGTTGGGCGCCAACGGCGCGTGCATGACCAGGCGGTTGCCGTCGCAGGTGCCGATCGCAAGGTCGATGGCGCGGGCCAACGGAATTTGCGTGCGGATGCGGGCCTGGAGATCGTCGGTGGCGATGAGGGGCGAATGATTCATGTGGCGCAGTCTGCGGTTCGCGCGTGAGGACGGCAAGCGTTGTAGCATCGATGCATGTCCCGCATTTCGTGCACGTTAATGGATGATGCGTCGGTTCTGATCACGCGACCGGTCGGCCAGGGGCGCGCGCTGACGCGTCAGGTGCGTGCCATGGGTGGTCGGCCGATGCTGCTGCCGGGTGTGGCATTGCGACCGGCGTCGGATGTGCCATGCGATGCATTGCGCGCCGCCTGGGACGACGATCTGATCGTGTTCATCAGTCCGGCGGCGGTGCGTTACGCGGCACGATGGATGCCCTTGCGCGGTCGCGCCCGGGTCGCCTGTGTCGGCGCCGGCACCGCGCGTGCGCTGGCGCGCCACGGTGTGACCGATGTCATCGTGCCGTCCGCCGAGCAAAACAGCAGTGGCTTGCTGACACACCCGGCCCTGAAGCAGGTGCGCGGCCGCAAGGTGGCCGTGGTCGGTGCGCCGGGCGGTCGCGGCGTACTGCAGCACACCTTGCGCGAGCGCGGAGCCGCGGTGCGGGACGTGCATGTGTATCAACGGGTCCCGGCGCGGCTGGACCGACGTCATCGCGAGATGGTGCGGCGTCGCGGCGGCCGGCGTTATATCCTTCTGTCCAGTGTGGAAACGCTGCGCTGTCTGCACACCACGCTGGCCGGCGCGGATTGGCAGAACGTATGTACCGCCCACGCCGTGGTCAGCAGCGAGCGCGTGGCGGCGGCGGCGAGGGCGGCAGGATTCAAACGCGTGAGCGTGGCCGATTCGGCGCTGGCGGAGAGCCTGTTGGCGCGTGTAGCTGAACTCGACGCATCCGCGCGCGCGTCTTTGTAGCGATTTGTCGGCAAACGGGGATAGCATGACGACCATGAGCGACCAACCTGCGCCACCATCTTCGACCCCGCCCGCGGCGGGCCATCCCGGGACTGATGCGACGAAGCCGTCAGCGCAGCGTGCGGAATCCGATTCGCCGAAACCGTCAGCGGACCGCCGGGCATCCGAATCACCGTCGCCGGCGAAACCGCCGTCGCCGTCGAAAACGTCCAGGTCGTCAAAGCCGCCCAAGCCGCCGAAACCACCCCGACCGGACAAGCCTCGACGCGGCGGCGCGACAGGTGGCCTGGCATTGCTGCTTGCGTTGCTGGCGCTGGTGGGCGTGGTTTTTCTGGGCTGGCAATGGTGGCAGGGCCGGAGCCATGAACAACGGGCCCATGCCGAAGTGGCTCAGATGCGGCAAAAACTGGACGCGATGCGGCAATCGGTCAGTGCCGAAAAGCAGCAGCGTGAAGCGCAGGGCCACGCGCAGCAACAAGCACAGACCGACCGTGAGGCACTGAAGCAGCAAGTGGCCGGCTTGTCCAATCGCCTCGGCGACATCGACAACGCCGTCGCGGCATTGGCGCGGCAGAACGAGAACAGTCATGACGCGCTGTTGCTCGATCAAGCCGCCATGCTGATGCGCATGGGTCAGCAACGCTACGCGCTGTTTCATGACCTCACGGGTGCCGACAAGGCCCTGGGCATGGCGCAGCAAACGCTGGCCGCCGTCAACGATCCGGCCTTGCAGCAGGTGCGACAAACCTTGAACGACGAGCGCAAGGCACTCGCCGCCGCGCATCCATCCTCGCGCCGCGCCGATCTTGCCGCACTGGCGGATCTGCGTGCCGACATCGCCACCTTGCCGTTGAAACCGCTGGATGCCGAGAGCGACGCCAACGCGGATCAACAAGGTTTCTGGTCGCGTGTCTGGCACGCGCTTTCCACGGCGGTGGTGATTCGTCGCGACGACGGCTCCATGCAGAGTGTGGCCGATGCGCGTCTGACGCGACAGATGGCTGCGCTCGATGTCGCCGAAGCGCAATCGGCGCGTCTGGCCTGGGATGCCGAGGCCAGCCATGCCGCGCTCCAGCGCGTCGCCAAGGCCCTCGAGGTCGCCTTCGACACCCGTGATGCCGACGTGCGCAAGGCGCAAGCCGATGTCGCGCGCCTGTTGGCTGAAAAACCGGGAGCGCCGCCGCAACTGGGCAAGGCATTGCAACAACTCGACGATTTGCGTGACGTGCGCAAGGCCGCGGCCCCCGCGAGCTCGGCGGCGGTCCCGAGTCGGGCGACGTCGACATCGCAGGCTCCCGCCCCGGCCACCTCGTCCGCGCCTGCGCCCGCGTCGTCTTCGCCGGTCGCGCCGGCACCCGCGAGGACGACGACATGAAGCTCTGGCGCTGGGTTCTGCTGCTGGTGATCATCGCGGCACTCGCCGCTTTCGGCTGGCACTGGATCGCCGCCGATCCGGGCTACGTGCTGGTGCGCATCCGTGGCTGGGAGGCCCAGACCACCGTACTGGTCGCCTTCATCATCATCGTTCTGACCGTATTGATCCTGGTCTGGCTGTGGCGTCTGCTGCGCTGGCCGTTCGGCGCGGCAGGCCGTCATCATCGCCGCGTCAGCCGCAAGCACTTGAACGCCGGTCTGGTGATGCTGGCCGAGGGCCATCATGCCGCCGCCGAAAAATCCCTGACCCGTGCTGCGCGCCACCATCCGCAGAAAGGCGCCGCTTTGCTGATGGCCGCCCGCGCGGCCGCGCATCGTGGCGATGAGAAGGCGGCGCAGGAGCTGCTGGACAAAGCCACTGCCGACGTCCCGCTGGCCGCCCGCAGCGAGCGCGCACGTTTGCTGCGTCATGCCGGCAAACCCGCCGACGCCGTCGCATTGCTCGCGCCACAAGCCGACAGCGGCAAACTCTCCCCCGCCGGCTGGTTGGAACTCACCAAGGCATCGCTCGCCGTCAACGAGCCGGAGCGCGCACGACAGGCATTGGCGCCGTTGCGCAAAAGCGGTGCGCTGGATGCCAAGGCGCAAACCGCGATGGAAATCCGGGTCGCGGTGGCATGCATCGAGGCCACCGCTGATGGCGATGCATTGAAAGCCTTGTGGTCGGACTTGCCCAAGGCGCAACGTCGGCAACCGGCCGTGGTGGATGCCTACGCGCGCCGCGCCGCCCACTTCGACCAATCCATGGCCGCCATGGGCGAAATCGAGGAGGCCCTGCGTCGCCAATGGTCGCCGCAACTGGTCACTACTTGGGGCGCACTCGACGATGCCGATGCCGAACCGCGCCTGCGCCGCGCCGAAAGCTGGCTCGACAAACACCCTGACGATCCGGCATTGCTGTCCACCCTGGGCCGCCTGTGCGCGCATCTGGAGGTATGGGGCAAAGCGCGCGAATACCTCGGCCGCGCACTGGCGCTGACGCCCGACGCCGCCACGTGGGAAGCATTGGGCGAAGTCTACGCCGGCCAGGGCAACGTGCTCATGTCGCAACGCTGCTACCGCAACGCCCTGCGCGTGCACCGCCACGAACCCATCGAGCCGCTTCCCGGCAGCCACGCCGCTTCGGCCCAGGCCGATGCCCCCGTGGACATTGCGCGCGATGCACACGGCATGCCGCACATTTCACCGGACTCGTCATCACCATCGTGAATCAACGTCACATGTCTTCACCGAAAGTACCGTGAAATCCAGCGCGTTGCAGATATGAGCAGCTCGTCGGCCCGATTTGATTACGCGACTTGATTTCCCCCGTCCCCATTGCTCCGCCCGCAACGGCGCCATCAAGTTGCTTGGCAACATCGTGCGTCGATCCTTGCCACCCTTGCCTTGGCGAATCAGGATTTCCCGCTTGTCGAAATCCACATCCTTCACCCGCAACCGCAAACACTCCATCAAGCGCATGCCCGTGCCGTACAAAAGTCGTGCCATCAAACCATGCAATCCCTGCATCTCGCGCAAAAGCGCAGATACCTCCGAACGCGTCAATACCACCGGCAATCGCGCCGGTTTGCGCGCCCGTTGAATATCCTCCATCCACGGCAAATCCATATCCAGCACCTGCCGATACAAAAACAGCAACGCCGACAACGCCTGATTCTGCGTCGAAGGCGCCACGTTGCGTTTCACCGCCAAATCCGTCAGAAACCGCTCAATCTCCGGCGCCCCCATTCCGCGAGGGTGACGCTTGTCATTGGCAAGGATGAAACGCCGAATCCAACCCACATACGCCTCCTCCGATCGCAACGACATCCCCAACCGGTGAATTCAACAACGAAGTGCAACACCAACCCGGCTGAAGTGGTCCAGGTGCGG
>CAZSOU010000050.1:0-18047 GCA_964608595.1 uncultured Rhodanobacteraceae bacterium | reverse complement strand
AGTCAGCTTGGAAGGCTGAAGTTCTACCATTGAACTACTCCCGCCCTGCGGGGAAACCCGATTGTTTGCCGCCGACCCTGGCGGATGGCATCCTGCCTTTTGCGCGTTGCTCTTGCGAGCTGTCGAACGCATCCTGCGTGTCGACTTGATGGTGGAGGGAGGTGGATTCGAACCACCGAAGGCATAAGCCAGCAGATTTACAGTCTGCCCCCGTTGGCCGCTTGGGTATCCCTCCGGGAAATCTTCAATTGTCGTGTCGCTTGCTGCACCAGGCAACTTTTTCGTGTCATCCGGCAAGTGGTGCTTCGCACCACCGGGAGGTGGATGACTCCGGGAAACTTTTGCTTCGCGGCCAACCGACGTTTCGGCTGGCTGTCCAACAAAGGACGGGCATTTTCGTTGGCGGATCGCCAACTGTCAATACTGATTTGCGTTTTGTCGCGCAATCCGGGTCCGGAACGACGTCGCATGAGGGTGTTTCGCGCCGCCTCCAAGATGAATGCGGCTTAGCGGCCTGCAATCCGCAGAGGGGAAGGCCACGCGGTCGGCATGAACATTTCCGCAACATTTCATGCACATCCTTTGAAGGCGCCATCGGTTGCCGTGCCCGCATGACTGTCCCCACCTCGGCGCCGACGCGACGTGATCCCTGGCTCGACAATGCACGTTTCATCCTGATTGCGCTGGTTGTGTTCGGCCATTCGCTGGAACCTCTGCTGGACACCCACCCCTGGCTGGCGGATGGTTATCGGTTCATCTACACGTTTCACATGCCGGCTTTTGCATTCCTTTCCGGCGCGGTATCGCATGCGTCTCTGGATGGGAAAACGCTGCGCAGCATGACTTTCCGCTTGCTTTTGCCATATCTGGTTTTCCAGGGCCTGTACGCGCTGGCCGCCCTTGCACCGGCCTGGCCAGACGACGGACCGGGCAGCATCACGACACCGTATTGGCTGTTGTGGTATCTCGTCAGCCTGGCTTGCTGGCGCATGTTGCTGCCACTGTTCGCACATCTGCGCCAACCATTGTTGATCGCGGTGATCGTGGCGATCGCTGCGGGCTGTTTCGGCGACATCGGCTATGACCTGTCGCTGTCACGCACGCTGGTGTTTTTCCCGTTGTTCCTGGCGGGTTGGTTATGGTCACCACGGTGGCGTCGTCGCAGCGACTCGACGTCGGCACGACTGCTGGCGACAGGCACGCTTGCCATCGTGTTTGCCGCCATGACGATCGTCAAGCCGGATCCGCGTTGGCTGTATGGCAGTTACGGCTACGCCGCACTAAGCGTGGGCATGCTGCCGGGCGTCGGTATTCGCCTGCTTTTGCTGGGTGCGGCGACAGCCTGCACGCTGGCGTTCCTGGCACTGGTTCCACGCCGGCAAAGCGCCATCAGCGGTCCCGGCGCGCGCAGCCTCGGGGCATACGTGTTGCAGGGTTTCGTGATCAAGTTTGCCGTGGGCGGCGGATTGTTCGCGCTCTTGTCGAACTGGTCGGGGGTGTGGTTGGCACCCTTGTTGCTGGTGGCATCGACGCTGCTGGCACTGATTCTTGCGTCACGAACGATGGCGCGTTTGTTGCAGCCGATCACGACACCGCGCTGGCTGGAGAATCGATTGTGGATCAAACAACCTGCCAGCCACGCGCACGACACGCGTTGATCCTCTCGCGCGACGTCATGCACGACTCTCGCGCACCCGCTCTTCCATGGCGTGGGACAGCTCGGCAATGGTGAGTACATGATCACGCAAATGTGCATCACGTTCATCACGGGGCTCCCACGCCGGTACGGTGGTGGGCTTGCCATCGGGACCATCCAGCGCCACAAACACGATCACGCAGCTGGTCGCCAGACGCTCCTTGCCGTTTTCCAGATCACGTGCCATCACGTCCACGGCGAAATGCATGCTGGAGTTGCCGGTATGGGCCAGTCGTGCGCGCACGCCGACCATGTCGCCGATCAGGATCGGCGCGATGAACTGGATCCCGCCCACGGCAACCGTCACGCAATAGGTGCCCGACCAGTTCACGGCGGCGGCATAACCGGCCTGGTCGATCCACTTCATCACCATGCCGCCATGAACCTTGCCGCCAAAATTGACGTCGCTCGGCTGCGCCAGAAATCGCAGCGTGATTTCGCGATCTTGTTCCGACATGCCCGGCTCCCGTTTCAAACGTTGAACAAAAAGTGCAGCACGTCGCCTTCCCGGACGATGTAGGTCTTGCCTTCGGTGCGCAAGCGACCGGCTTCGCGCGCGCCGGCTTCGCCCTTGTACTTGACGAAATCGTCGTAGCTGACGGTCTCGGCGCGGATGAAGCCTTTTTCGAAATCCGTGTGGATGACGCCGGCGGCCTGCGGCGCCGTGGAGCCCTTCCTGACCGTCCAGGCACGCACTTCCTTTTCGCCGGCCGTGAAATAGGTTTCCAGACCCAGCAATCGGTAAGCCGCGCGAATGACGCGGTCAAGGCCCGGCTCGGCAAGGCCCAGGTCGGCAAGAAACTCCGCGCGATCGGCATCATCGAGCTCGATCAGTTCTTCCTCGATCGATGCGCACACCGCCACCACCTCCGCACCCTCGGCGGCGGCGCGTTCACGAACGGCATCCAGGTGCGGATTGTTTTCGAAACCGTCGTCACGCACGTTGGCGATGTACATCAGTGGCTTGATGGTGAGCAGAAACAGCTCGCGCACCAATGCCCGCTCTTCGTCATCGAGTTCGGCGCGGCGCGCGGCATGACCCTCGCCCAAGGTGGCAGCCAGTTTTTCCAACACCGGCTGACGCGCGACGGCGTCTTTGTCCTGTCCCTTGATGGCGCGCTCGTTGCGGGCCATGGCCTTTTCGACCGTGTCCAGATCGGCCAGCGCGAGTTCGGTGTCGATGGTATCGATGTCGGCGACCGGATCGATCCTGCCGGCCACATGCACCACGTCGTCATCCTCGAAACAACGCACCACATGGGCCACGGCATCCACTTCGCGGATGTGCGCCAGAAACTTGTTGCCCAACCCCTCCCCCTTGGAGGCGCCGGCCACGAGACCGGCAATGTCGACAAATTCGACGGCCGTGGGGACCAGCTTCTGCGGATTGACGATCGCCGCCAATTCACTCAGCCGCGCATCGGGCACCGGCACCACACCGACATTGGGTTCGATGGTGCAGAACGGGAAATTCGCTGCCGCGATACCGGCACGGGTCAGTGCATTGAACAGCGTGGATTTGCCGACATTGGGCAGGCCGACGATGCCGCATTTGATTCCCATGGTTTGCTCCAGTAATTAAAGCCGGGACTCGGGACTCGGATTCAGTATTCGGGGACCGGGACAAAAGATCCGGCAAAAGCGGGTTGCGGGGCATGCAACACCACGGCGGTATCCGGCAATGCACGTGCCTCCCACTCCATCGGCACTATGAGTTCCGGCTTGTATGCAACCGCTTCATCGCTTCGTTGAAATCGCCCGCCACGGCCAGTGGCAGCACGTTGAGCGCAGCTGCAACGGCGTCCAGCATGGCATCCTGGTCCTGTGCCGAAGGGCGTCCGAGCACCCACGGCGTCACGCCGTCGCGATGGCCCGGGTGGCCGATGCCGATGCGCAGCCGATGAAACTTGCCGTGACCGACATGACGCACGATGTCGCGCAAGCCGTTCTGGCCGCCATGGCCGCCGTCGAACTTCAACCGCGCCGTCCCCGGCGGCAAGTCCAGGTCGTCATGCGCGATCAGGCACTGCTCCGGGGCGATTTTGTAAAAGCGCAAAGCCGATGCGACGGCAATGCCGCTTTTGTTCATGAACGTGGACGGTTTGAGCAGCCAGACCGGATCATCGCCGATGCGTATCTGACAGGCTTCGCCGTGCAATTTGCCATTGCTGCGAAACATCGCGTCTTCGTTCCGAGCCAAGGCATCAACGAACCAGAACCCGGCGTTGTGCCGGGTTCGGAGATAGTCGGCGCCGGGATTGCCCAGGCCAACGATGAGACGCAATCGGCTCATGACGTGCCCTTGATGGCCGTGAAACGGCACATGTCAACGCGACCGGCCCGCTGCCTGCGGCGGCGAGCCGGTGCGGGTGCCGCCCGAATCAGTCTTCGTCCTTTCCGGACTCGTCGGCATCGTCGGCGGCCTTGCCCTCGGTGGACTCGGCCTCTCCCTCGGCGGACTCGCCGGTCTCGGCCTCGGTTTCCGGCTCGACTTCAACCTTCATGGCGTGCGCGCTGACGACGGGCTGGTCGTACTCTTCGCCCTGGCGCAGGATGACCGATTCCACGCCCTCGGGCAGCTTGACCTCGGACAGGTGGATGAGATCGCCTTCTTCCAGGTTGGCCAGATCCACGTCGATGTATTCGGGCAGATCCTTGGACAGACAGGCCACCTCGACCTCGGTCATGTTGTGGCTGATGACCACGCCCGATGCCTTGCCGGCCGGCGACTCGTCCTGGTTGAGGAAGTGCAGCGGCACATTGACGTTGATTTCGGCATTTTCATCGATGCGCAGAAAATCCATGTGCAGCATATGCTGCTTGTACGGGTGCATCTGCCAATCGCGCACCAGCACACGCTGCATTTCGCCTTCGACATCCAGATCCAGCACCGAGGAAAAGAACCATTCGTTCTTGGCGGCGAGGATGAGATCCTCATGGTCAAGCTGGATGTTCAGCGGGTCGATGTTGTTGCCGTACAGAATGCCCGGCACCTGACCCGCGCGGCGCAGGCGGCGGCTCGCACCTTTCCCTGCATCGCTACGGCGGGTGGCCGTGATCTTGTGAGTGGAAGCCATGTTTGCTTTACCTTCGGTTGATGAAATCGCCTCGCGGCGACAAGTGACTTTCCCGCGACCAGGAAAGCCGATTGAAAAACGGGGCCGCAGGCAGGACCTGCGGAAATCAGCCGGTTATTGTAGCACTCTGTCAGCTGCGACGCGCGGGCTGCCGCCGGCAAGTGAGACTCACCCCCACGTCACGTGTCAGTCGACGTACAACGAGCTGACCGACTCACCGAAAGCGATGCGGCGAATGGTTTCAGCCAGCAATTCGGCGACGGTCAGTTGGCGGATCTTCTCGCACGCCTGCGCCGGTTCGGAAAGCGGCAGGGTATCGGTGACCACCAGTCGATCCAGCACCGAACCGTTGATGTTGTCCAGCGCCTTGCCCGAAAGCACCGGATGCACGCAGTAGGCCTCGACGGTCTTGGCGCCCTTGTCTTTCAGGGCCGCCGCTGCCGCACACAAGGTGCCGGCGGTATCGACGATGTCGTCCACCACCACGCAATCCTTGCCCTCGACATCGCCGATGATGTTCATCACCGTGGCCACGTTGGCCTTGGGACGGCGCTTGTCGATGATGGCCAGATCGGCGTCATCCAGACGCTTGGCGATGGCGCGCGCGCGCACCACGCCGCCGACATCCGGGCTGACCACGATCAGGTCGTCCATGGAGTGCCGACGCCAGATATCGGCCAGCAACACGGGCGATGCGTAGACATTGTCGACCGGAATGTCGAAAAAACCCTGGATCTGATCGGCGTGCAAGTCGACCGTGAGCACGCGGTCGACGCCGGCGGCGCCGATCATGCTCGCGGCCAGCTTGGCCGTGATCGGCACGCGCGTGGAACGCGGCCGGCGATCCTGACGGGCGTAACCGAAATACGGCATCACCGCTGTCACCGCCACCGCCGAAGCGCGTTTGAGCGCATCGGTGAGCACCAGCAGCTCCATCAGGTTCTCGGCACTCGGCGCGCCCGTGGGCTGCAGCACGAAAACTTCCTGGCGGCGGACGTTTTCCTCGATTTCGACCTGGGTTTCGCCGTCGCTGAAATGGCCGACCTGCGCCTTGCCCAGCGGCACGCCGAGGCGATGGGCCACGTCCTCTGCCAGCTTGTGATGGGCATTGCCCGCAAACAGCATCAAGCCCGCCGTATCCACATCAAGTCCCCGCGAATCGTTTCCGCTCATGGTCGCACCTGGTTGACACGAAGCCGCGGGAAGCATCCCCCGACATGCAGAAATTGGCTGGGGCGGCAGGATTCGAACCTGCGCGTGCGGGGATCAAAACCCCGTGCCTTAACCACTTGGCTACGCCCCAGCAGAAACTGGTCAAATTTGTTGCCCGGTACCAGCCGGGGCATTATCCCGAGTTGGACCGAATTTCTCCACCGCCGCGACCAACACCGACACATCGACGCCGTTGGCGACGAAGGCCGTGAATGCCGGCGGGCATTGCGCCGCGACACGTTCGGCGCCGGCAAGGGTTCGTGTTTCCAGAAACACGCAACCACCGCTGCCGGAAAGCCGCGCCGCGCCGAATTGCCCCAACCAGTCCAGCGCTTCGGCCACGGCCGCGCAACGCGTGCGCACCACCGGTTCGAAGGCATTTCCCGTCACTTCGCCGTCGAGAAAGGCGCGAATTGTCGCGGGCGCGGCATGGCGTGTCAATTCCGGAGCACGGAAAAGCTCGGCAGTGGACACGCCGGCATGCGGGTCAAGCACGACATAACCGGCGGCCGGTAGACGCAAGGGCGTCAGTTGCTCGCCCACACCTTCGGCCCATGCCGTGTGCCCGCGCACGAACAACGGCACGTCGGCACCCAGCTGCAGACCCAGTGCCGCCAGTGCATCCGCATCCAGCCCCACCTGCCAGAGCAGATTCAACGCGACCAGCACGGTCGCCGCATCGGAACTTCCACCGCCCAGACCGCCACCGATGGGAATCCGTTTCTCCACGGCAATGTCCACCCCCGGCGGACGGTTTCTTGCCTGATCTCTGAGCAGGCGAGCGGCGCGCACGGTCAAATCGTCGTCCGGCGCCACGCCCGGCAGCGGTTCGATCCGCCGTATGTCCGCATCCTTGCGCGGACGCAGATGCACCGTATCGCCCCAGTCCAGCAGACGAAACACCGTCTGCAGCGCGTGGTAGCCATCGTCGCGTCGCGCGGTGATGTGCAAAAACAGGTTGAGCTTGGCTGGCGCCGGCCAAGTGCTCCAGCTCATGGCGCCGACCAGCTTCTAATCGACAAACGCACGTGGTAGTCGCCATGGGCGGCATACACTTTTCGCGGCAGGGCTGGATCGATGTTGTCGAACCAGTCGCGATATTGCACCGTCCAGCCATCCTGTTTGAGCAGCGATGGCAGGCCATTCTCGCCGAAACGCAATACCGCACCCGACGTGGCGCCACCGGAACGCAGACCACGCACCCAGTCATGCAGCGGTTTGATCGGCACGCGCCAGCCCAGTGCCCGCGCCAACAGCGCCTGTGCGTCGGGGCCGCGAACGGTTCCTTGATCCAGACCCTCGAGAACCGCGCCATCGGGTCCGCCACTCAAGCGAAAGCTGCGCCCGGTGATCGGCGCGCGCACGGTGAACTGGAAGCGTTCGCCGTTCTGTACCCAAGTCAGGCGGCCGCTGCCGCCATGCTGTCCGTCGGACACGCCGAGATGGCCGGTCAGTGTCCAGTGATCATGCCCGGCGAGCTGCTTTTCCCGCGCGGCCTGTGCCGTC
This sequence comes from uncultured Rhodanobacteraceae bacterium, assembly GCA_964608595.1. GTDB lineage: Bacteria > Pseudomonadota > Gammaproteobacteria > Xanthomonadales > Rhodanobacteraceae > Oleiagrimonas. The sequence continues at coordinate 10,556 of CAZSOU010000050.1, read as the reverse complement.
AGCGTCGCGCTGTTGCCCTTGATGCGCACCGGCGCACAGGCTGCCAGCAACACGATGACCAGCAGCACTCCCAGCCAGCGCATCACGGACCGATTTTCCGCGCCAGCGCTCGCAGGCCGGCATCATCCGGCGCCAGCTTGCGTGCTGCGGCCAGAACCTTTCGCGCTTCGCCGGTGCGACCCTGCTTCCACAGCACTTCGGCCAGATGACCACCGATTTCGGGATCCTTGCCGGCCGCTTTCCATGCCTGCTGCAATGCTTTTTCGGCGGCATCCAGATTTCCCAGGCGATATTGGAGCCAACCCCACGAATCGGTGATGGCCGGATTGTTCGGGCGCGCCTTGTGCGCGCGCGCAATCAGCGTTGTCGCCTCCTCCAGATCGCGCCCTGCATCAGCCAGGGTGTAACCCAGCGCATTGGCCATGTTGATGTCTTTCGGATTTTGCTTCAGCGCCTTGCGCAAATCAGCGATGGCGGCATCAGTCTGGCCGGCCTCGGCACGTGCCAAGCCGCGGCCATACAGAAGCTCGGCATTGTCCGGATCGCTCTTCAATGCACGATCAAAACCGGCGACGGCCTTCTTGAACTGGCGCTCTGCCATGTACAGATTGGCGTCCAGCGAGATGGCCGCACGCAGTTGCTTGGGGTCATCCGCGTAATCCATCTGCATTTGCCTGGCCAGGGCATGAGCCTTGGCCGTGTTGCCTTGCTGCTGATAGATCATGGCCGTGTGCAGGTCGGCGTCGAAACGATGCTCATCGTCCTCGGGCACCTGGTCGAACCATTGCACCGCCTTGTCGAAATCGCCGGTACTGGCAGCAAGCTGACCGAGCAGGTAAGTGCTTTGCGACCGGACCTCGTCCGGCGCGTGCGCCAATTCCCGATAGATGCGCGCCAGGCCCGCCGCGTCGTCGGCACGCGCCGCGAATGCAGCACGCGCCTGGTACGTGGCGGCATCCTGCTTGCCCTTGGCCAGTACCTTCGCGGCAGCGGCATTGTCGCCCTGCTTGCTCAGCATGGAGGCATACGCCAGACGCAGATGTGTGTTGTCGGGGGCTTTTTCGACGGCCTCGGACAGCAATGCGCGGGCCTTGTCATGATGGCCGACCTTGTACTGCAACTGCCCCGCCCAGGCGTAGCATTCGCCGCAGTGAAAACGCTCGACCGCAGCGCCGGCGATCTTGCGCGCGTACGCATGCTGGCCCAATTTGTCGCCGAGCTCGCTCATGGCCAACCAGGCCTGTTCATCGTCCGGCAGACGCTTGGGCGTGGCGATGGTCTTGAGCAACTGCCCCGCCTGCGCCGGGTCGCGTGCGCCGATCAGAAGGCGCCCGAAATGGCGCCAGGCTTTTTCGTCGCCGCTGGCAAGCAACGCATCCAGTTGCCTGCGAGCCTCGTCCGTGTCGCCACTGTTCAGTGCAAGTTTGGCACGCGCCTCGGCCAATTGTGCCGGCGTCGCCCCCAGCTTCTGCCAGCGCGCGATGAGCGTTCTGGCTCCCGCCGCGTCGTGCGTGGCAATGGCCAGACCCACGGCCCGCCCGGCCACTTTCGGGTCGTCGGACAGCCTGGCCGCCTGCGCGTAAGCCTTGGCTGCAGCGGGCAGATCGTTGTGATCGAGCGCGAATTGCCCCGCCATCAGCTGCGCCAGCACATCATGGTCGGCAGTCGGCGTGGCCACGGTCATGTGTGCCAGCGGCTGCTCCGGCGCCGGTGTGGCAGCCGACTCGCGCGGCGTCATGGCGGCACAACCGGAAAGTCCCGCAAGCAGTAGCATCGACACACTCGATGTCGTCGCAAAATGCCGCATATGCTTGAATTTGAAGCGTCTGCTACTCACAATTTACCTTTGTCTGCTGATCTGACGGTGCTTTCGCGCCGCCGATTTCCCGTCTCCGGGCGGCTGAATTCCCAGTCTAGCGCCGCCCGCCCACTGTCACACACGCCTCATGCCACTGATCGCCCTCGGGCTCAATCATCTCACCGCGCCCATTGGTCTGCGCGAACAGGTGGCCTTCGACACCGAGGCCGCCGGCGCGGCTGTGGATGAACTGGCGCGGCAGCCGGGCGTGAACGAGGCGCTGATTCTTTCCACCTGCAACCGCACCGAGTTGTACTGCTCCGTGGCTGACGATGCGCAAAACGCACCACGCCAATGGTGGCAGCAACACCATGGTTTGACCGCCGGAAAGCTCGATGCGTTCCTTTACCGGCACGACGACAGCGACGCCGTGCGCCACATGTTCCGTGTCGCCACGGGCCTCGACTCGATGGTCCTGGGCGAGCCGCAGATTCTGGGTCAGGTGAAACAGGCCTGGCAGATCGCGCGCCATGCGCGCACGCTGGGCACACCCATGGATCGACTGATGCAGAATACCTTCGCCGTGGCCAAGCGCGTGCGCACCGACACCCGGATCGGCGCGCACACCGTGTCGATCGCCTTCACCGCCGTGCGTCTGGCCGAACAGGTGTTCGCCGACCTCAAGGATGCCTGTGTCCTGCTGATCGGTGCCGGCGACACCATCGAACTGGTGGCACGGCATCTGGCCGACAAACAGGTCCGCCGCCTGATCGTGGCCAATCGCTCGCTGGACAACGCGCAGGAACTGGCCGCACACCACGGCGGCTATGCCGTGGCGCTGGCCGATCTGCCCACGCACCTCGCCGAAGCCGACATTGTCATCTCCTCCACATCCGCCAGACAGCCCCTGCTGACACGCGCCATGGTAGAGACGGCGCTTGATCAACGCCGTCGCAAGCCGATGTTCATGGTCGACATTGCCGTACCGCGCGATATCGACCCGACGGTGGGCGAACTCAAGGACGTGTTCCTGTACGGCATCGACAATCTCAAGAGCGTCATCGACGACAACCTGCGTTCACGCAAGGCCGCCGCGCGCGAAGCCGAAGCGATCATCGATCTGCAGGTGGATCGCTACATGGCCTGGCGTCAGGCCTTGACCCTCAACAACCCGGTACAGGCCCTGCGCGGCCACGCCCTTGACCAGCGCGACGAAGTCTTGACCAAGGCCCGCGCCATGCTCGCCCAGGGCAAGGCACCGGACGAAGCACTGGCATTTCTTGCCCACACCCTCACCAACAAACTGCTGCACGCACCCAGTGCGCATTTGCGTGAGGCCACCCTGGCCGGGGATGTCGAATTGCTGCATGCCGCCGAGCGCCTGTACGGCCTGGATGCAAAACGCGACCCAAAATAACGCCACACGCCGATACCGGGTCGCGACTCGGCCACGCGCGCGCACCGCAAGCTACACTTGCGCGCATGACACCCACCCTGCGTCACAAACTGGAAGCCTTGGCCGAGCGCCACGAGGAAATCGCCCTGCTGCTGGCTCAACCGGAAGTTGCCGGCGACGCCGCGCGCTTCCGCAAGCTGTCACGCGAATACGCCCAGCTCGACGAATTGACCACCGCGTGGAAGGCCTGGCAATCAGCCACGCAGGAACTCGTCGAGGCACGCGCCCTGCTGGCCGACCCCGAATTGGGCGAGCTTGCCGCCAGCGACGTCACGCGCCTTGACGGCGAACTGGCGGCACTGGACGAAAGGCTCAAGCGGCTGCTGTTGCCGAAGGACCCACGCGACGGCGCCAACCTGTTCCTGGAAGTCCGTGCCGGCACCGGCGGCGACGAAGCGGCCATCTTTGCCGGCGACCTGATGCGCATGTACACACGCTATGCCGAACAACGCGGTTGGCGCACGGAAATCGAATCGTCCCATCCCGGCGAACACGGCGGCTACAAGGAAGTGGTCGCGCGCATGGAGGGCGACGATGCGTTCTCGCGGCTCAAGTTCGAATCCGGTACCCATCGCGTGCAACGCGTGCCGGAAACCGAATCGCAGGGCCGCATCCACACCTCGGCCGCGACGGTGGCGATCATTGCCGAAACCGACGACATCGACGAGATCAAGATTCATTCCGCCGACTTGCGCGTGGACACGTTCCGCTCCTCCGGCGCCGGCGGACAGCACGTCAACAAGACCGATTCGGCCATCCGCATCACGCACCTCCCGAGCGGCATGGTGGTCGAATGCCAGACCGAACGCTCCCAGCACGCCAACCGCGACAAGGCCATGAAACGCCTGAAAGCCCGGTTGCTGGAAGCCGAGCGCGAGAAACAGGCCTCGGCCGAAGCGGCATCACGACGTCTGCAAGTCGGCTCCGGCGACCGCAGCCAGCGCATTCGCACCTACAACTTTCCGCAGGGACGCGTGACCGATCACCGCATCAATCTCACCCTGTATCGGCTGGACGACGTCATTGCCGGTGATCTGGATGAACTGATCGATGCGCTTACCCGCGAACAGCAGGCGGACGCGCTGAAAGCCGCGGAAGGTCGGGAAAACGGCATGTGAACCCGTTCCCGTGTGCGACGGCTTTACGGCTTCATCGGGCTTTGAGGCTGTCGCGCGTGAAGTGTGCTCCTGCAAAGCAATGGTCACCGGGTCCGGAGCCGTCCCCACGCCAACAGCCCCCACAACGTGATGGCACCGGCGCTAACGGCGATCGCGACGCCCGGCTGCCGCGCCCAGAACCAGGTGACGCCGTCCGGCCCGAAGCGGAAAGCAACCGCCAGCAGCGTCAACGACAGCGCCGGCGCCAACAGTTTTCCGGATCGTGATGTCATGATCCACCTCCGCGCTTTCGGCGCTTACAACCAACCCTTCTGCCGCGCCAGGCGGTATGCCTCGATACGATTGCCGACGCCCAACTTGCCGATCGCCTCGGACAAATAATTGCGCACCGTGCCATGCGACAAATTCAGCTTCGCCGCGACATCCCCGGCCGACAAGCCTTCACCGGCCAGACGCAACACCTGGCGTTCGCGGTCGTTGAGCGGGTCGGCTTCGGACCAGGCCTCCAGGGCCAGTTGCGGATCAATGGCGCGGCCGCCACGATGCACGGTGCGCAATGCTTCGGCGAGGTTTTCCGCCGGCGCATCCTTGAGCAGATACCCGCACACGCCGGCATCCAGTGCACGGCGCAAGAATCCCGGACGCGCAAATGTGGTGACGATGACGACCTTGATCGGCAACTCGTGTCGCTTGACGCGCTGCGCCAACTCCAGCCCCGTAAGACCCGGCATTTCGATATCGGTCACCAGCACATCGGGTTTCAAACGCTGCAACTCGCGCCACGCCGCTTCGCCGTCGGCGGCCGAGCCGAGCACGTCGATGTCCGATTCCAGATTCAGCAGGGCCGAGAGTGCCCCCAGCACCATCGATTGATCTTCGGCCAGCAGAACACGGATCATGCGTGACTCCCGAGACCGCCATCCAGCATCGGCGCATCCGTCGAGGTCGCACGCGTGTCGCTGCCCATCCCGGTCCGGAACGACGCAGGCAACGGAACCGTGATTTCAATCTCGGTGCCCTGCCCGGGCCGGGAGGCAATGGCAAGCGCACCACCCATGGATCTGACGCGCTCGCGCATGCCCTTGAGGCCGTTGCCGAAGTTGTTTACGCCGCCACGTCCGTCGTCGCCGATACGCATCACCGCGCGGCCATCGTCGCAGCGGACCTCGACATCGGCGTGTCGCGCCTGCGCATGACGATGAATGTTGGTGATTGCTTCGCGCAACACCAGAGCGAAGGTATCGTCGACCTCGACAGGCAGACTCGGCATGTTGCCCGACTCCAGCGTCACATCCGCGGCACGCAGCATCAGACTGGCCGATGCCAGCTCGCCGGCCAGACCGGTGGCGCGAATGCCGGTCACGGCTGCTCGTACCTCGGCCAGCGCATGACGCGCCACGTCCTCGGCCTCGCCCAGTTCACGCCGAGCCTTGTCGGGATCGGCATCGAACAGCTTGCGCGACAATTCCAGCTTCAGCGTGATCAACGACAACGTATGTCCCAGAAGATCATGCAGGTCACGGCCGATACGCTCGCGCTCTGCATTGGCAGCCAGACGCCGGACTTCGGCCACGGACGCACGTTCGGAAGCATTCTTGATGGCGTTGGTACGCCCGACCATGGCACCGCATGCGGCACTGGTGCACACGCCGACGGCAATGGCGATGATCATCCACGGCCAATTCAACCACACCGCCGCCAATACCAAGGAGCCTTCCACCAGTGCCAGCCCGAACGCATACGTGGCGATCGTGTTTCTGGGCGAGTACGGCACGTAAACGCAAGCAAACACGCCATATGACCACGCCGCGGAATTGAACGGCATGCTGGCCACGGCCAACAACGTGAGCGCCGCCACGTAACAACCGGTTTCCCGGTAGGGCCGCACATGCACCAGCGCGAACAGCAGCAGGAATATCGGATAACCGATCAACAACGACCAGACAAACGGCCAGCCGGCGTGCGGATCGAAAACAGGCGTGGTGAAAACCCACACCGACCACAACACGTTGATCCATTGCAATCCGGCGGATCGACCGCTGCGACGAACGTAGGCGTTCATCGAATCGGGCGCCGAGCGCAGCCAGGCGGGAACCCGTGTTTTGCGGCAGGAGGCATTCATGGCAGTCATGCTAGCGCGAAACCTCATCCATGGCGTCGCAAGCGACGCACGGCCAGTCCCGCAAAGAGCACCGCAAAGCCGAACAGCACCAGAACATGCGGCCACAACGGCCCCGACTGGACACCGACGACGGCCAATGCAATCGCATTGAGGTGATAACTGGGCCAGATCGGCGCAATGGTCTGCACAAACTCGGGCAACATCGACAACGGAAACCACAGCCCGGACAAAAATGCCATCGGCAGATACACCGCCTGCAACAACCCCGGCGCGCCCTGCCCCTTGATCAACGTGCCCACCCACATGCCCAATGCGCAAAAGGGCACAACGCCCAGCGCACCGGTCAGGAGCAGACCCGCCACCTGCCTGATGCTCAACGATACATGCGCCAACCCGAGGGCCATGCACAACAGCATCGCCACCACCAGGGTCGCCGCCGCCACCGCCATGGCCATCTTGCCGATCAGATAGGCGCCCGGCGGCATCGGCAGGGCGCGTTTCAGCGTCAACAGGCCGTTGTCGCGCTCGCTGGCAAGCGATACGCCGAAACCGAACAACCCTGGACTCATCACCCCGAACACGCTGTAGCTGGCCAGCAGGTAACGCGCCACGCCGGAACTTGAACCGTAGCTCGGACCCATGAGGATGCCGAACAACAAATAAAACATGCCCGGGAAAAGGATCACCGGCAGCATGAAGGAAGGCTGGCGCACGTAGCGCAGGCATTCGCTGCGAGCTTCTTCGACATACGCCCGAAACACGCGCCGCGCCGGCATGACCGCGTTCGTGTCCGGTGCATGAGTGACCATGGCATTCATCAGGCGGCCTCCTTCGTGTCGCTGTTGCCGCTGCGGGTCATTTCGGCAAATGCCTCGGCCAGCCCGGCGCGACGCACTTCCAGCTCCGTGACATCCGGATCGGCATCCAGCAGACGGCGCAGCACGTCCTCGGCCGCCGGCGTGGTGATGCACAGGTGGCCTTTTTCGCGGACCGCCGTGGCCACGCCCGTCCAGGCCGACACGACCCCGACACGCAAATCGCTGCGACAACGAATACGCGACATCGCCACGCGTGCGCGCAACGCGTCCACACTGCCCTCGCTGATGATGCGCCCCTGATCGAGCACCACCACGCGATCGGCAAGCGCTTCAGCTTCTTCCAGATAATGCGTGGTGAGCACCACCGAACAACCGTCGCGCACGAGGCTTCGCATGGCCGCCCACAACTTTTGCCGTGCCTCGATATCCATGCCGACCGTCGGTTCGTCCAGAAACAACAGATCCGGGCGACCACACAATGCCAACGCAAACTGCACGCGGCGTTGCTGGCCACCGGAAAGCTTGCGATACGAACGCGTCAGCAAGTCGTCGACGCCCGCCAGCTTGGCGCTCTCGGCCAGGCTGCGCGGACGCGGATAGTAGCTGGCGGTCAGACGCAGCAATTCGCCCACGCGCAAGGTCGGCGGCAAGTTCGCCGCCTGCAGCATCACGCCGATACGCCGACGTGCGTCAACCTGCTGCGGATCGCAGCCGAACAGCTCCGCCCTTCCGTCATCGGGCCGCACCAGGCCCAGCAACAGCGCGATGCTGGTGCTCTTGCCGGCGCCGTTGGGGCCAAGCACCGACAGCAGTTCACCGCGACGCACGCTCAAGTCCACGCCATCGAGGGCCTGCAGTTTGCCGTAACGTTTGGTCACCCCCCGCAGGGCGGCACATTCCGGATTGATTCGATCGGCCATGTCATCCTCCGTGGCCACATGATCGCGCCCGGCATGCCACTTCGGCAGTCGCCGGAACCATGCATCGAACATGACAAACGTCACCTGGCCGGGGGTTACGCCGGCTTGGGTCGCGTGCTATGATGGAGACCATTTTTCCTTTATACATAACCACTTACGGCATCGCTGACCTCTGCCGATGCCCCACGTAACCATCAGGAGAAAGCCATGGGATCGATCGAGATGTTGCGCGAAATGCGAGAGTTTGGCGGCACGGCCCGTACCAAGGGTCTGGATGACGCCACCATCGAACGCTTTGTCGACGCCGACGCCTCACTGGGCCAGGCCATCAGCGAAGCGCTGGAGCAGCACAAGGCCCTGCGTGCGGAATACGGCGATTTCCTGAAACTGGACGAAGCCGATCAACTCGAGCAGGCGCAGTCCGCGTTCGTCAACTTCTACCCCGACGACGCCGTCAATCCGTACCTGCCGGCCGCCGCGCGCGGTCCGTGGATCGTCACCCTCAAGGGTGCGGTGCTGCACGACAACGGCGGCTACGGCATGCTCGGCTTCGGCCACAACACGCCGGCCATCCTCGAAGCACTGGGCAAGCCGCAGGCGATGGCCAACGTGATGACGCCGTCGGTCGCGCAAATGCGTTTCGGCAAGGCCATCAACAAGGAACTGGGCATACGTCGCGGCGGCAATCCGTACTCGCGCGTGATGTGCCTGAACTCGGGCTCGGAATCGGTCACGCTGGCGGCGCGCATCGCCGACGTCAATTCCAAGGAAATGACCGATGAGGGCGGCAAGTACGCCGGCCGCACCATCAAGCATCTGGTGGTCAAGGGCGCCTTCCACGGCCGCACCGGCGAACCGGCGCTGTATTCGGACTCCACCCGCAAGACCTATGTCCAGAATCTTGCCAGCTATCGCCACGAAGACTCCCTGCTGACGGTCGAGCCGTACAACATCGAGCAATTGCAGGCCGCTTTCGCCGATGCCGACAAAAATGGCTGGTTCATCGAAGCGATGTTCCTGGAACCGGTGATGGGTGAAGGCGACCCGGGCCGTGCCGTGACGCCGGAGTTCTATGCCGCCGCACGCGAACTGACGCAGAAACACGGCACATTGTTCCTGGTCGACTCCATCCAGGCCGGCCTGCGTTGCCAGGGCGTGCTGTCGGTCACCGATTACCCGGGCTTCGAAAAGCTGGACGCGCCGGACATGGAAACCTTCTCCAAGGCCCTCAACGCCGGTCAGTTCCCGCTTTCGGTGCTGGCGGTCAACGACAAGGCTGCAAAGCTGTATCGCAAGGGCATCTACGGGAATACCATGACGGCCAATCCACGGGCGCTGGACGTGGCCTGCGCCACGCTGGGCGAGCTCAGCGACAGCGTGCGCGACAACATCGCCATGCGCGGCAAGGAGTTCGTCGACAAGCTCAACGCGCTCAAGGACGAACTCGACGGTCTGATCACCAAGGTGCAAGGCACCGGTCTGCTGTTTTCCTGCGAACTGGCGCCCCAGTTCAAGTGCTACGGCGCCGGCTCCACCGAAGAATACCTGCGTGAAAACGGCATCGGCGTGATCCACGGCGGCACCAACTCGCTGCGCTTCACGCCGCATTTCAACGTCACCAGCGCCGAAGTCGACCTCATCGTCGAGCACGTGCGCAAGGCGTTGCAGGAAGGCCCGCGCCAGAGCAAGTCCAAGGCCGCGTAACGCGCGCCGACAAACTTGCTTGCACCGAAGGCGCGTCCGTTTTGCGGGCGCGCCTTCATGTTTTGCTGACCGATGTCTTTATCGTCGCTGCGCCAACGGGACGACATCACCCGGTCCAGGTCGAACCGGAACGTGCCCAGGCCATTTGATCCTGAAGACATCACCAATCCCGTTGCCGTTCCGGGCGCCCGGAGTGCGGGTTGACAGGCGTCACGCCTGCCAACCGGACGATCATCCGATCCCTGCCACGAATCAGCTCCCGGCGGGCTGCGCGTGGGCAGGGAGTCCACCGAGTCACCAAAGCAGGCGACGCTCCATCATGCGCAAACTGATGACGCATATCGTATGCTGGCCCTGCCCCCTGTCGTGAGCGCGCATGAAAATCATCGAAGTCGACCACCCGCTGATCCGCCACAAGCTCGGCCTGATGCGGGAGGCATCCATCAGCACCAAGCATTTTCGCGAGTTGGCCGGCGAGATCGCTTCGCTGCTGACCTATGAGGCCACGCGTGATCTGGAGTGCGAGACGGCCACGATCGAGAGCTGGGCCGGTCCCACCGCCGTCAGCCGCATCAAGGGCAAGAAAATCACCATCGTGCCGATCCTGCGCGCCGGCATCG
>CAZSOU010000049.1:0-18121 GCA_964608595.1 uncultured Rhodanobacteraceae bacterium | reverse complement strand
ACGAATCAGGGCCTCGCGGCTGACACGGGCCGCGTCCCACGGTTCATCACGTTGACTGTTGGCATCCATCAGCGCCGCCAACATGGACTGATCCAGTGACCCCCAGTTGACGCCAATGCGCACCGGCTTGTCGTACTTCAACGCTTTGTCGATGATGCTGGCGAACTGGGTATCGCGCTTCTTGCCGAAACCGACGTTGCCGGGGTTGATGCGGTATTTCGCCAACGCCTCGGCGCAAGCCGGCTCGCGGTCCAGAAGCTGGTGCCCGTTGTAGTGGAAATCACCCACCAGCGGCACCGACACGCCCATCATGTCCAGGCGTTCCCGAATGCGCGGCACGGCAGCGGCGGCGTCCATGGTATTGACAGTCACCCGCACCAGTTCCGACCCGGCACGCGACAGCTCGGCCACTTGCCGCGTGGTGCCCTCCACGTCCGCCGTGTCGGTGTTGGTCATCGACTGCACGACTACCGGTGCGCCGCCGCCCACGGTCACATTGCCGACACGCACGCCGATGCTTTCGCGGCGCGGCAACGGGCCAACGGCGGACGGTGAATCGGCGACGGGCGCGGCGGTGGTCGTCATGGCGATGACACGTGTTCGAACGAGGCTGACAGGATACTGCTTTTTGCCGCGTCGAATCTCGGCGTGCGCGCTCCCGGAATCCGCGCCCCGACCGCCCACGCGCAGGCCTCACGTCACGGCGTGCGGGAAGGTGTCGAATCGATACCATGAACGCTTCCCCTCCGGCGGTGGCGCCGATCCACCGCAGCAGAAGCACCCGGAACCACGAAGCCGTTAGACTGCTTCCATGTCGCCCGACGCCCTGCTCACTTCCGCTCCACGCCAATTGGCCGAACGTGCTTTCAGTCGGGCCGCCGGCGCGCCACTCGTGGGGGGCAACCGCGTCGACCTGCTGATTGATGCCCAAGCCAATTTCGACGCCTGGCTGAATGCCATCGGACAGGCCCGCCATCAGGTGTTGCTGGAAAACTACCTCATTCGCAACGACCACATCGGTCGTGCGTTTCTCGATGCACTGGTCGAACGTGCCCGGGCCGGCGTGCGCGTATGCGTCATCCACGACTGGATGGGATGTTTCGGCCAGTCGCGCGCCGCGTTCTGGAAACCGCTTTTGCAAGCCGGTGGCGAGGTACGCGTCTATGGTCCGCCGCATGCACTCAAACCACTGACGTTCATCAGCCGCGACCATCGCAAAATGCTGGCGGTGGACGACCAGGTCGGATTTCTGTCCGGCGTGTGCATCAGTGCGCAATGGCTGGGACGTCCCGAGCGCGAGCTGCCGCCATGGCGCGATACCGGCATCGCCCTGCGCGGCCCGGCGCTGGCGGAACTGCAGCGCGCCTTTGCCGAAAGCTGGGCCACCCTCGGTCCACCGCTGCCGCCCGCAGCGGTAACGGAGGACGCCGCGCTGCCCGTCGCGGGCAGCGTCGCGTTGCGCCTGATTGCCACGCAACCCAATACCGCCGGCGTGTATCGTCTGGACCACATGATCGCTGCCATGGCGCGCAAGACCTTGTGGTTGACCGATGCCTATTTCGTCGGCATCGCGCCGTACATCCAGGCACTGGCCTCGGCCGCGCATGACGGCGTCGACGTGCGTCTTCTGGTGCCCGGCGCCAGCGACATTCCGCTGGTCGCCGGCATGTCGCGCGCCGGTTACCGTTCCCTGCTGGAAGCCGGGGTGCGCGTATTCGAATGGAACGGCTCCATGCTGCACGCCAAGACCGCCGTGGCCGACGGCCAGTGGGCACGGGTGGGATCGTCCAACCTCAACCTTGCCAGCTGGCTGGGCAATTGCGAACTGGATGTCGCCATCGAAGACAGCGATTTTGCCGCCCGAATGCAGGTGCAATACGAAAGCGACCTGAACAATGCCACGGAAATCGTGCTTGCTCCGCGACGCTTTCGTCGCGGCCGGCGCATCCGTGGCGAACGTCATCACGTCGGGGGCCGTCATGGCCGCGGCGGTGGCGGGCGCGCCGCCGCCGGCGCCATCCGTCTGGCACATACGGTCGGCGCCGCGCTGACCAACCGGCGGGTGCTGGGCCATGCCGAATCCACACCCCTCGCATGGGGTGCGACAGCCCTGTTGGCGCTCGGCATCATCGGCGTGGTCTGGCCGGTCGTGCTCGGCTGGCCGCTGGCCGGCGTGGCGCTGTGGATGGCTTTGTGTCTCGGATGGCGTTGGGCAATCCTGCGTCGCGACGCTGCACACGAACAGAGCACCGACGATGATTGATTCAACCGATTCCGAACGCCACGTGCTCACCCCGTCGGCGCTCAATCGCCTGGTCCGCGACCTGCTGGCCGATGCGCTGCCGCGCGTATGGGTGGAAGGTGAACTGTCCAACCTCGCCCGGCCCGCCTCCGGGCATGTCTACTTCACGTTGAAGGATGCCCGCGCGCAAATCCGCTGCGCCATGTTCAAACCGCAGAGTACCTGGTTGAAATTCCGGCCGGCGGCGGGCGACAAGGTGTTGGTGCGTGCACGGGTCGGTCTGTACGAAGCGCGCGGGGATTACCAGCTCATCGTCGAACACATGGAAGAAGCCGGCGCCGGTGCATTGCAACGCCAATTCGAGGAACTGAAAGCGCGTCTGCAAGCCGAGGGCCTGTTCGACGATACGCTGAAAAAGCCCCTGCCCCGCTTCGCGCGCCGCATCGGCGTCGTCACCTCGTCCAGCGGCGCAGCCATTCGCGATGTGCTCAACGTGTTGGCGCGACGCTTTCCGTTGGCCGAGGTGGAGGTGTTGCCGGTGCCGGTCCAGGGCAAGGACGCGCCGCTCGCCATTGTTGCCATGCTGCAGAAGGCCGACGCCGCCGCCCGTCACGACGCCCTTTTGCTGACCCGGGGTGGCGGTTCGCTGGAGGATCTGGCCGCATTCAATGATGAAGGCGTGGCCCGCGCCATTCACGCCTGCGCGATTCCGGTGGTGTCCGCCGTCGGCCATGAAATCGATTTCACGATCAGCGATTTCGTCGCCGACATGCGTGCGCCGACCCCCTCGGCGGCCGCCGAACTGCTGGTGCCCGACAGCGTGGATTTGCTGCATCGCCTCGATCGCCAGCGTCGTCACCTTGTCGATGCCGTCACCCGCGCCGTGCAGGCGCCGGGGCAACACCTGGACCATCTGCAAACACGCCTGCAGACGCAGAGCCCGCAACAACGCCTGACGCGCGGCGACGAACGCCTGCATGCCGCGCATGCGCGCATGCGCCAGTGGGCCCGCCATGAGTTCACGCAACGACATTCGCAAGTGGCGGCTTTGGAAAAGCGCTTGCGGGCCCAGCATCCGCGCCGGCACATCCAGCAATGGCAACACCAGTGCGACGAATGGATGCGTCGTCTGCACGGCGGAATGCAACAACAGCTGGCGCAATGTCGGACCCGCGTCGAGCAATCCGGCCGCGCCCTGAACACGGTCAACCCGCTGGCCACGCTGGATCGCGGCTATGCGATCCTGTTCGACGCCGACCAGCGTGTCGTCCGTTCCGTCACCAGCATTCCCGAGGACGCCGAAGTCACCGCGCGCGTCGCCGACGGCGACATGCGACTGGTACGCAAATCATCCAGACATTGACGCGCGTCCGCGACTCCCTGATCGACTCCACGCAGGAGGCATCCTGTCATTCGAAATCAAAAGGTCGGGCGCCACCTGCATGGAGTTGATCAAAGCGCCCCTTGAGCGCGGCTTCAGCGTCACGGGCGTACATTCGAATTTTCACTCGTGCACGGATCTCGCATGGCTTTCCGGGATTGCATTCCGCCGTGCGCCGACAACACCTGTTGCCCCGGCCATGCGGATGACCTGGAAAAACGCATGGTGCAACATGAAACCGTGAACTCGACGACCCTACGCACAATCGCAGACCGGTGACCTGGGTGTTTTGCCCCACCAAAGCAAACCCGAAAATTCCCGAAGAGGTACGGACATGCAAAAGCAATATCCCTACTACCTGGCCAACAAGGCCATGCAACCCAACACCGACCTCGTGGTGCGCAACAAGTACACCGGTCGCGTGGCCACGCGTGTCGCCATGCCCGATGCCAAGGCCGTCGACAAGGCCATCGCCGCCGCGGTGAAAGCCGAAGCTCCCATGCGTGATTTCAAACCATGGCAACGTCAGGCGGTACTCAATCATTGCGTCCGGCGCATGACCGAACGCAAGAAGGAACTGGCCGAAGCCTTGTGCGTTGAAGCCGGCAAACCCATCCATGACGCCGAGGGCGAGGCCACGCGGCTGATCGACACCTTCCGCATCGCCGCGGAACTTGCGCCGCAAATCGGCGGCGAAGTCGTCAATCTGGAAATTTCCGAGCGCGCCAACGGCTACCGCGGTTTCACCAGACGCGTGCCGCTGGGCGCGTGCTCGTTCATCACGCCCTTCAACTTTCCGTTGAATCTTGTCGCCCACAAGGTGGCGCCGGCAATTGCCGCCGGCTGTCCGTTCGTGCTCAAACCGTCCGAAAAAACGCCGATCGGCGCGCTCATCATCGGCGAGGTGCTGGCCGAAACCGATTTGCCCAAGGGCGCGTTCTCGATCCTGCCGGTCACCGGGGACAATGCGTCGCCGTTTGTCGAGGACGAACGTCTGAAGCTGCTCTCGTTCACCGGCGGTCAGATCGGTTGGGATCTCAAGGCCAAAGCCGGTCGCAAGAAAGTGGTGCTGGAGCTGGGCGGCAATGCGGCATGCGTTGTCGATGCCGATCAGGCAAACCGTCTCGATTTCGTGGTCGAGCGATTGATCTTCGGCGCGTTCTATCAATCGGGCCAGAGCTGCATCGGCGTGCAGCGCATCTACGTGCACGAATCGCTGTACGACAAGCTCAAGAAAAAATTCGTCGCCGCGACGAAAAAGCTCAAGGCCGGCAATCCACGCAAGAAAGACACCTTCCTCGGGCCGATGATCGACGAAGACGCGGCCCGGCGTCTGCACGGCTGGATCGAGGACGCCAGGGACAGCGGCGCCAAAATTCTCGTGGGCGGCAAACGCGACGGCAACATGCTCGACGCCACCGTGCTGGAAAACGTGGCCGACGATGCCACCATAAGTCGCCAGGAAGCCTTCGGCCCCGTGGCCTTGCTGTCGCCGTTCAAGACATTCGACGAGGCGCTGAAACGCGTCAACGATTCGGATTACGGTTTGCAGGCCGGCGTATTCACCAACGACCTCACCCACACCATGCAGGCGTGGGACGTACTGGAACAAGGCGGTGTCATCATCGGCGACATTCCCAGCTTCCGTGTCGACAACATGCCCTATGGCGGCATCAAGCGTTCCGGCTTTGGACGCGAAGGCATTCGTTATGCCATGGACGACATGAGCGAGCTGCGCCTGATGGTCATCCGCGACGCCTGATTTTTGCTCATGACTTGCACCCTCGCCAAACCGTGCTCGCATCAGGTCGAGATTCGAAAGAGCCGCTTTCTGGCACAAGCCGCGCCGGTGCCAGACGTCGACGCGGCCATGGCCTTTCTCGACCACGCGCGCCCGGCAGACGGCCACCATCAATGCTGGGCGTATCGCATCGGCCAGGATTATCGTTTCAATGACGACGGGGAACCGTCGGGCAGCGCCGGCAAACCGATTCTCGCGGCCATCGACGGCCAGGATCTCGATGGCGTCGTGGTAGTCGTCACGCGCTGGTTCGGCGGCATCAAGCTCGGTATCGGCGGGCTCATCCGTGCCTATGGCGGAACTGCCGCCGAGTGCATGCGTCAGGGCGAGCATGTCGTCATCATTCCCACCACGCCATTGGACATCGCATGTGGTTATGCGGATTTGCCGATCATCAAATCACGCCTCGAGCCGATGCAGGCGGAGATTCGTCACGAAGACTTCGGAGCGCACGGCGTGTGTCTGCAACTGACATTGCCGGACGAACATGTCGGCACGTTGCGTCAATTGGTTGCCGACGTCACGCACGGACAAGGCCGCGTCACGCAACGCGATGATGCTCGTGTCGAAGCGGCGGGAAAAACATCGTGAAAACACCGACGAAAACCTCTCGCTCGCGCGTCGTCGTATGGACGCTGGCGGTCGTGATCGCACTTCTGGTGGCGTTGCGTCTGGCGCTGCCGAACATCGTGCGCAACACGCTCAACCGCCACATGGATCACATGGGCGACTATCACGGGCACGTGGACGACGTCGATCTGCATTTGTGGCGCGGCGCATACAGCCTCGACGACCTGAAAATCGTGAAGACCGATGCCAGGTTGCCGGTTCCGTTGCTGCAAACGCGACGTCTGGACATCAAGCTGAGCTGGCACGACCTTTTTCACGGTGCGATCCGTGCCCGGGTCGACTTTCAGCACCCCGTCCTGAACTTTGTCGACGGCAGCGGCAAATCGGCCACGCAAGCCGGCAAGGGCGTCGACTGGCGCGCCGAGCTGCAACACCTGATTCCGATACGTCTGGACGAGGTGAACGTCCACAACGGCACCATCACCTTCCGCAACTTCGTCTCCGAACCCAAAGTGGATCTCAAGGCAACCGACGTCCAGGCAGTGGTCACCAACCTCACCAATGCCGATCGCAGCAAGGGCCGCCGTGTCGCGCACATGCAGGCAAGCGCCGACATTCTCGGTGGTGCGCCGCTGCAGACATCGGCCCGTTTCGATCCTTTCGGCTCGGCCGACGACTTCTATTTTCAACTGCGCATATTGCACATCAAGCTGACCCGCTTGAATGATCTGGCGAAGGCCTACGCCAACCTGGATTTCGCTTCCGGCGAAGGCGACTTCGTCATGCAACTCAAGGCGCGAGACGGTCGCCTGAACGGCTACGCCAAGCCGCTGTTCCAGAACATGAAGATCTTCAGCTGGAAACAGGACGTGGAACAACAGCACGAGAACCCGTTTCGTGCGGCGTGGGAGGCTGTCGCCGAGGGTGTCACGTCCATCTTCAAGAACCACGAAAAAGACCAGTTCGCGACCCGTGTACCCATCAGCGGTCGCATCGATGACAAGAAACTGGGTACTTGGCAAGCCATCATCAACGTGCTGCACAACGCTTTCGTGAAGGCCTACACGCCGCAACTGGAAAACCTCGAACCCGCGCCGCGCCACGACGATTGATCGCAATACCCCGTCCCGGATCGGGATGGCGCGCCCTGCCCGGCTCAGGCATCGGCAAACGTGTAAGCCATCACGTCGGCAATGTGATCGGTCGCCATCAGACACATCAGAAGTCGCTCGATACCCAGCGCGACGCCGGCGCAATCGGGCATGGCATCCAATGCATGCAACAGACGTTCGTCGATCGGCAAAACCGGTTGCCCGCGTTGCTCGCGACGCTGGTTCTCGTGCTCGAAACGCGCACGCTGTTCGTCGGCATCGGCGAGTTCGTGGTAGCCGTTGGCAAGTTCGTACGGCCCGAGGTAAAGCTCGAAGCGTTCGGCAACGGGTGGCCGGCCCTGGCGAATGCGTGCCAACGCACACTGGCTGGCCGGCCAGTCGTGAACGACGGTGATGCGCTCGCGTGGAAAGTGTGGCTGGATGCGATGGGTGATGATGAGGTCCAGCCAGTCGTCACGGGTGAGACCCTCGGGATCGATGGCGAAGTCGGCCACTTGTTGCTGCAACGTGGCGATGTCTGATTCGAACGGGTCGACGCCGAGGGTGTCGCCGAACAGGTCGCGATAGGTGGTGATGCAGGTGGGCGCGGGAGCCTTCGGCGCGCCTTTGTTCGCCAGCGCCATCTGCACCAGCTCGATGGTTTCTTTCGCCAACTGGCGATCATCCATGCCCACGCGATACCACTCGAGCATGGTGAATTCGGGATTGTGGCGTCGCCCGGCTTCGCCGTTGCGGAACACGCGGCCGAGTTCGTAACAGTCCCCGAGGCCTTCGGCGAGCAGCCGTTTCAGCGGGTATTCCGGCGATGTACGCAGGTAGCGCGCGCGCGCGCCGGCGTCGGTGTGACCGGTGAAACCGGTCCGGAAGCCTTCGATGTTCGGTTCGGTGTTGCCGGCAGCCGAGAGGATCGGGGTTTCGACTTCAAGCACGCCGCGTTCCGCGAAGAATGTCCGTATGTGTTGATAGAGCTTGGCGCGAAGGTGGAATGCGGCGAGACGGTTCGGAGTCATCATGTGTCGCGTTGGAGTGGCGGGGCCCTTCGACGTCGCTTGCAACGATGCCAGGGCGAACGATATTTCAGCAGGAGATACGCCCCTGCAGGGAACCTCGAAAAACCGCGGATCATCGGAGCTTCCTGCAGGAGGGGCCGGTGGCCCCGACAGGGTGTACCGCATGATCCGCCGGGGCTACCGGCCCCTCCCACAAGGGTAGCTCCAGGGTGCAACGGTTACTGCATTACCCCGAGGGGGACGCTTCAGGCGCGTGCTGCTTCAGGTATTTCAGCAACCAGGCTTCATCGTGAACGGTAATGCCGAGATCCCGGGCCTTGCCGAGTTTGGAGCCGGCGGACTCGCCCGCGACGACGAAATCGGTGTTTTTGGAAACGCTGCCGGACACCTTGGCTCCCAGCGTCTCCAAGCGCTCCCTGGCCTCCTCGCGCGTGAGTTCGGACAATGTTCCCGTGAGCACGATGGTTCGGCCATCCAGTGGCAGGGTGGGTGTTCCGGCCTGCTCGGGAATCGCGTCCAGCAAGCGTTGCATGGCCTTGTCGGCCTGCCGCAGCGTGTCGGCATTTTTGTCGTCAGCGAGGTATTGCTCCAGGGCGACGACCGCTTTCGACGACAGCCCGGCGCTCGCCCACTGGCCGGATCCGGCGTCGATCAGTGCCTCCACGTCGGCAAAATGGTCGCCAAGGCGCTTGGTGCTGGTTTTGCCGACGCCCTTGATGCCGGCCAGTTCCAGCAGGTGGGCCAGACCCAGGCGCTCGCGCAGCCGCGGCGACGGCGAGCTTTCGTCGCTGAACCGGATGCCCTCATCCAGCAGCTCGTCGACGACCTGGCGATTGCCGCTCTGGCGGAAAAATGTCGCGATGGACGCGGCGACCTCGCTGCCGATGTCGGGCAATTGGGCCAGCACGAGCGCCGGTGTCCTTCGTATGAATTCCATATTCCCCAAATAGTTATGCAATGTTTTTGCAGTTGTTTCGCCAATATGCATGATGCCCAGCGCAAACACGAAGCGTGCAAGCGAGGTGTGTTTGCTGGCGTCGATGGCCTTGAGCAGTTTTTCCGCCCAGTGCGTGGCGACCTTGCCCTCTTTCGCCGTTTGCGGTGTGGTGCCGTCGCGTTCGTCCGCCAGACGCTTGGCTTTGAGCAAATCGTCCAATGTGAGCCGGTACAGATCGGCCGGCGTCTTCACGAATCCGAAGTGCGCAAGGTTGTCGATCAAACGCGTACCGAGGCCGTCGATGTCCATCGCCTTGCGCGAGGCGAAATGGATCAGGGCTTCACGTCGTTGTGCGGCGCAGACCAGACCACCGGAACAGCGCCAGGCGGCGGCGCCCTCCTCGCGTGCCAGCGCGGACCCGCACACGGGACAGCTTTCCGGCATGTGCCACGGTGTGGTCTGCGGCGGACGACGTTCGGGGATGACACGCACGACCTCCGGGATCACGTCACCGGCACGGCGCACGATGACCGCATCACCAACGCGAACATCCAGCCGCGCGATCTGGTCGGCATTGTGCAGCGTCGCGTTGGTCACCGTGACGCCGGCGACCTGCACCGGCTCCAGGCGCGCGACCGGTGTTGCCGCACCGGTACGACCGATCTGGATGTCGATGGCCTTGACCGTGGTCGCCTGCTCCTCGGCCGGAAACTTGTGCGCAATGGCCCAGCGCGGCGCACGTGCGACGAAGCCC
This sequence comes from uncultured Rhodanobacteraceae bacterium, assembly GCA_964608595.1. Taxonomy (GTDB): domain Bacteria; phylum Pseudomonadota; class Gammaproteobacteria; order Xanthomonadales; family Rhodanobacteraceae; genus Oleiagrimonas. The sequence continues at coordinate 8,314 of CAZSOU010000049.1, read as the reverse complement.
ATGGTCTGCCGGCCTGCGTAATCGTCCAGCTTGTAGACCACCCCGTCGATGCCGTAGGGCAGTTCGTTGCGTTTGTCGCCGATGTGGCGAAAGTAGGCAATCAGCCCGTCGAAACCGGTCGCGGTGCCGACTTCGGCGGATACGGGGAAGCCCCATTCGCGCAGTTTTTCCAGGGTGGCCGAATGCGTGTCAGGCAGTTCGCCACCTTCGACCACGCCGATGGCGTACGCAAAAAAGCTCAGCCTGCGTCTGGCGGTCACGGCCGGATCAAGCTGGCGCAAGGAACCGGCGGCGCCATTGCGCGGGTTGGCCAGCGGCTTTTCGTCATGTGCGAGTGCATACTTGTTGAATGCTTGGAAATCCCGCAGCAGCATGACCACTTCCCCGCGCACCTCCAGCACGTCGGGCCAGCCGCTGCCGCGCAGCGTCAAGGGAATCGAGCGGATGGTGCGGACATTGGCGCTGACATCCTCGCCGGTGGTGCCGTCACCGCGGGTGGCACCGCGCACGAAGCGGCCGTTCTCGTAACGCAGGCTGATGGCCAGGCCGTCCAGCTTGGGTTCCACCGAAAACACCGGTGACCGGCGATCCAGCGCGTGCTCGATGCGGCGCACGAAATCGGCCACTTCGGCAAAACGCGAGCGATCGTCGTCCCCTTTGGTTTCAAACGCGTTGCCGAGCGACAACATGGGCCGCTCGTGGCGCACTTCGGCAAACCCGCCATGGGCACGTGCCCCCACGCGGCGCGTCGGGGAGCTGTCGCTGGCAAGCTCCGGATGCTCCGTTTCCAGCGTTTCCAGTTCACGCATCAACTTGTCGTAGTCGGCATCCGGAATATGCGGGTCGTCCAGCACGTGATAGCGATAACTGGCGTCATCGAGTTGTTCGCGCAAGGCGGCAACACGTCGGACCGTGTTTTCCGATGGGGCATTCGACGGCATGGAAATCTCCGGCAGGTCTGTACGCATGATAATCAATTGGCGGGCACCTGGCGGACATGAGCCGGCTCACATTTGCTACGCTGGCGACTCCGCGCCTGGCGCACCCGAAGTTGCTGCATGTATCTGACCACCGCTGCGGCCGGCGCCGCCTCCGCCCCTCTCGACTTGACCGCGCACCCGGTGGGATGGCTGTCGCTGGTGTTGTTCGTGCTGGCTTACGTGGCCGTGATACTGGAAGACCGCATCCACATCGCGAAGTCCAAACCGGTGATGTTGGCAGCGGGGTTGATCTGGGCCTTGATCGCCTGGCAGACCGGTGGCGACGAATCCGTGCGGCATGCTTTCGACGCCATGTTCCTGGAGTACGCGGAGATCTTCTTTTTCCTGGTGGTGGCGATGACCTACGTCACCGCCATGAGCGAGCGCGGCGTGTTCGAGACGTTGCGCGTGCATCTGGTACGGCACGGTTTCAGTTACCGGCAATTGTTCTGGATCACGGGCGTGCTGGCATTTTTCCTGTCTGCCGTACTGGACAATCTGACCACGTCGCTGGTGATGTCGGCGGTGGTTCTGGCGGTGGGCGTGGGCAATGCCCGCTTCATCACCCTGGCGCTGATCAATCTCGTGGTCGCCGCCAATGCCGGCGGCGCCTGGAGTGCATTCGGCGACATCACCACGTTGATGGTCTGGCAAGCGCACAAAGCCGACTTTTTCGATTTTTTCCGGTTGTTTCTGCCATCCGTCGTCAACTGGCTGATACCGGCCGCATTGATGTTCTTCGCGATACCTCGCGGGCGGCCCGAGGCAAGCACGCAAAACGGGGGCATCAAGCCGGGCGGCATCGCCATTTGCGTCACTTTCGGCGTGACCATCGCGATCACCGTCGTCGGCAAACAATGGCTGGGCATGCCCGCCGCCTACGGCATGTTGACCGGACTGGCGCTGCTGAACCTGCTCGCGTCACGCATCGACCGGCGTCAGCGCCACTATGCGCTCGCCCAGGGCATGGAGCATCAGCCTTACTCGATCTTTCGCATCATCGCCAACGCCGAGTGGGATACCTTGCTGTTTTTCTACGGCGTTTTCGCCTGCGTCGGCGGTCTGGCGGCGCTGGGCTATCTGACACTGGCGTCGCAATACATGTACGGCACCCTGGGTTACACCATCGCCAACACGGGCATGGGCGTACTGTCGGCCGTCGTGGACAACATTCCCATCATGTACGCCGTGCTGCAGATGAACCCGCCGATGACGCAAGCCGATTGGTTGTTGATCACCCTGACCGCAGGCGTGGGCGGCAGCCTGCTGTCCATCGGCTCGGCGGCGGGTGTCGCCTTGATGGGCGTCTCGCGCGGCATGTACACGTTCGGCAGCCACTTGCGCTGGATCTGGGCGATCGCGCTGGGATATGCCGCCAGCATCGCCCTGCACCTCTGGCTGGCCGCCTACTGGTTTGGCGGCTGAGACGTTCGGCCGCGAAATCACGTGTTGCGGCGCTCACGCATGAGATGCGCGATCGCCGGGGCGTCATGTCGCGCGGGTCAGGCGTTCGGCGAATTGAACCAGAAATGTTGACGGCAGCGTGGCTTCCACCGGAACGCTCCACCACTGCGCCGTGGCGAAGTCGATGCATTTGACGGCGTCCTTTTCGGTCATCAACACCGGCAAGTCGTCACCGAAGTCGAGGTCGGCGTGAACGAATGCATGATGATCGGGAAACGGATGCTCGACGACGTCCAGACCATGGGCCCGCAAGCTGTCGAAAAACCGTGTCGGATTGCCGATGCCGGCGACACCATGCACTGCTTGCCCGGCAAATCGAGACAACGGCATTTGTCGCTCGGCAACGACCAGATTGCGGGCAAGCGTGCCCGACAACTGCATGGGCACTTCGTCGTCCCGCGCGTCGGCGCCGTTGCACACGCGAAAATCGACCTGGTCCAGGCGTGACGGTGGCTCGCGCAGCGGTCCGCATGGCAGCATCAGGCCGTTGCCCAGACGGCGTTGACCGTCGATGACGCAGATTTCGAGGTCGCGCTGCAGACGATAGTGTTGCAAACCGTCATCGGCGATGATCACGTCGCAGCCCGCGTCCAGAAGAAGCTGCGCCGCCGCGACACGATCGCGCCCCACCGCCACCGGTGCTCCCGTACGCCACTTGATCAGGCAAGGCTCGTCGCCGTGACGGCCCGGATCGGGCTTGCCGGGCAACAGCTGCGGTGTGTCGTGACTGCCCGCGTAACCTCGGCTGACGACGCCCGGCTGTTTGCCGAGCAGCTGCAGGTGCTTGACCAGCGCGATCACCAGCGGCGTTTTTCCGGTGCCGCCGACGGTGATGTTGCCGACGACCGCCACCGGTACCGGCAAGCGTTCGCTGGACAGCCAATGACGGCGATACATCCCGCGACGCACGGCGGTCACGGTGCGATACAACCAGGTCAACGGCCGTGCCAATTTGGGGCGCGTCGCATCGCCGTACCAGCGTTGCATGAGCGAATCGGCCATGGCCATGGTTGCAGGCGAGCCTCAGTCGTCCGCCGCCGGTGCGGCGTTGGCGTCGTGAAACTGCATGCGGTGCAAGGCCGCGTAATGGCCGCCGAGTGCCAGCAGCTCGGCATGCGTGCCGCGCTCGACGATTTTGCCGGCGTCCAGCACGGCAATCTGGTCGGCGTGTTCGACCGTCGACAGACGATGCGCGATCACCAGCGACGTGCGATCACGCATCAGGTGCGACAAGGCCTGCTGGATGAGACGTTCGGACTCGGTATCCAGCGCCGAAGTGGCTTCGTCAAGCACCAGAATCGGCGCATCCTTGAGAATCGCGCGCGCAATGGCGATGCGCTGGCGCTGCCCGCCCGAAAGCAGGTTGCCGCCCTGCCCGATCGGCGTGTGGATGCCTTGCGGCAAATCACGGATGAATTCCATGGCATTGGCCGCTTCGGCCGCGGCGATGATGGCGTCCTCGCTGGCGCCGGCCAGCTCGCCATAGGCGATGTTGTTGGCGACCGTGTCGTCGAACAGCACCACCGACTGCCCGACCCAGGCCATCTGCCGGCGCAGATCGGCCAGTTTGTAATCGGTGATGTCGTGGCCGTCCAGGTGGATGGAACCTTCCGAGAGCGGGTAGAACCGCGGCAGCAAGCTGGCCAGCGTGCTCTTGCCGCTGCCCGAGCGCCCCACAAGCGCCGTCATGGTGCCGGCTTTGCAGACCAGATCCACCCCGCGCAACGCGTTGATCTCCGCCTCCGGATAGTGCATCACCACGCTGCGGAACTCGATGTCGCCGGTGGCACGCTGCAAAGTCAACTGTCCCTGGTCCGGTTCCGGGGGCGTATCCATGATCTCGAACAGTTCGTCGGCGGCAGCCATGCCCCGCTGGATGTTGGCCTGCACCGTGGCCAGGCGCTTCATCGACGGCAGGATGGCGCCCATCGCCACAAGCAACGTGGTGAACCCGCCGGGGGTCATCTCCTCGATGATGCCCGGACGCGTGGCCATGAACACGATCAACGCCAGCGACATCGCCGCGACGGTCTGCACCGTTGCCGAGGAAACGGCGCTGGTGGCCGCCACCTTGATGTTCAGATGACGCGTGCGCCGGGTGACGGCGTCAAAGCGTTCGTGCTCGCGTTTCTGACCGCCGTAGACCTTGACTTCGCGCTGGCCGTTGACGACTTCCTCGACGGTACCCGTCACCGATCCCATCATGCCCTGCACATGGCGGCTGATGCGGCGGTAACGGCGGCTGACCACGGTGACAATGAAGCCCACCACCGGGACCAGCACGAACAACGCCAATGTCAGGTAGGCGTTGGTGTAAAGCATCAGTCCGACCATGCCGATGATGGTGAGTCCGTCGGTGATGGCGATTTTCACCGCGTTGGTCGATGCCTGCGCCACCTGCTCGGAGGTGTAGGTGATGCGCGCAATCTGGTGACCGGACGACTCGCTGCTGAAAAATGCCGAACTCAAACGCAGATAGGCATTGAAGATATCCATGCGGATCTGCTGCACCACATGGCGTCCGATGTATGCCGTCCCGTAGCTCTCCGCATACGAGCCGACACCGCGCACCAGAAAAATGGCGATGATCCAGATCGGCATCCAGAAAATGACGCTCGGATCCTGTTTCGTGAACAGTCCATCCAGCAGCGGCTTGATGAAATGCGCGAACGTGACCAGACCCGCGGCATCGACCGCCATGCCCAGCAACGCCAGAACGACAACCGGCTTGTGCGGCACGGTATAGCGCAGCAGGCGCTTGTAAATCGGCCAGGCTGCCCGACCCTTTCCGCTGTCGCCATCGGCAGCCACGCTCACGAACCCCCGCTCGATTTGTCCGTGTTCGTGGTGGCAATCGACAGTCGGCTGAAGCCCAGTTGGCCCAGCACGTCCATCGCGGTCACCACGGATTGATGCGAGGATTTCGCATCGGCACGCAAACTCACCGGCCGGTCATGATCGTCGCCGGCCACGCCGACAATGGCGCGGCGCAGTGCATCCTCGCCCTGCCCCATCACCTGGTGTCCACCGATGTAGTAATGCCCGGCGCGATCAATCATCAGCACCAGCGGTTGCGTTTGCGCGCTGTTGACCTCGGGACTGGCCGTGGGCAAATCCACCTTCATGCTGGATTGGCGCACGAAGGTCGTGGTCAGCACGAAAAACATCAACAGCGTCAGCAACACGTCGATCAACGGGATCACGTTGATGTCGAAATCGCTTTCGCGGCGGCCGTCACCCAGTCGCATGGCGGCCGCCTCAGCGCGTCTCGGCGCTGGCCGGACGGCGCGCCGTGACGGAAGGCTTGCGGCCGGTGGCGGCCTTGGTGTCGCTCGCACGCGGCGTGGCCGGCGGCGTCGACAGGTCGTCCAGTAATGCCGTTGCCTGCTTTTCCATTTCCACCAGGTAACCGGTCACCCGCGAACGGAAGTAGCGGTGCAGGATGTAGGCCGGAATGGCCACCACCAGGCCCGTCGCCGTGCACACCAGCGCCTGGCCGATGCCGCCGGCCATTTTCATCGGGTCGCCGACGCCGCTGACCATCACCGCCAGAAACATTTCGATCAGGCCGATGACGGTGCCCAGCAACCCCAGCAACGGGCCGATCAAGGCGATGGTGCCGAGCGTGCTCAGAAAGCGCTCCATGCGATGCACCACATGACGGCCGGCGTCCTCGATGCGCTCCTTGATGATCTCGCGCGAACGCTCGCGCACGCGCAGGGCGGCGGCAAACAATTCGCCCAGTGGCGAGCCGTCTTCCAGCGATTGCAGATGGTTCTCGTCGAGCCGACGTGAATGCGCCCACTGACGCACTTCGTCCCCCAGGCCCGGCGGCAACACGGCATCATGCCGAAGCGCCCAGAAACGCTCCAGGACGATGGCCAGCATGATGGCCGAACACAACAGAATGGGCAGCATGGGCCAGCCGCCCGCCATCAGAATTTCGAGCACGTTGCCTTCTCCGCGCAAAAACGTTCAAGTGCGCATCATACCAGCGCGACGCCGCCAACCCGTGCCCTGGTTGGCAGAGTCGGCAGGTTCTCGCGAGCCCCGATTGCATGCGCGGAAACAACCCGCCTCTGCAGGAGGTGCACACCTGCAGCCGGGTCGCTAGTGATGCGGGCCGGTCACGGCAAACCAGCCCAGCACCGCCATCAGATTGTTGCCGGCATGGGCAATCACGGCCGGCCACAGGGATCGCGAATGCAACCGCAGCCAAGCCAGCACCAGGCCCAGAATCACCAGGGCGGGGATGGGATACCAGACCAGCTTGAAATCCGGCAGATGCACGATGCCGAATATCAGCGCGGAGGCCAACGCCGCCCAAGCGGTGCTCATGTGCCGCATCAGTCCCGACAACAACACACCGCGAAAAATCGTCTCCTCCACGACCGGCGCCACGCACACCACCAGCAACGCCAGCATGCACCGCACGCCCAGGGACACTTGTCGACTCATCACCGTGACGTCCTGATGCACCGCATGTCCCTGCGCCAGCAGTTGCGTCAGCACGCCACCCAGAAAAACCGCGCCGATACCGGCAAGCAGTCCGTACAGAAGCCACGCCTTGTCACCCGGCGGCGTCCAGCCGAAACCCGGCGGTTCGGCGACACGCCACCACCGGCGCCATGCACGATGAATGATTCCGAGCATCACCACCGCAACCAGCGCCATCGTCACCACGGTGAACATGGTTTTGACGTCGGGCCGCTGGAACAATCGCATCAAGGCGTCGGGCGACACCTCCTGTCCGTGCATGCCCTGCACCACGCCGTACACGACGCCGGCGACGATGCCCAGCAGCACCGCCACCACCAGTTGCAACACGAAATAAAGCACCACCATGCCCAAGCCACTCCAGATGCCCGGCGGGCGCGGCGTGGATGGCGGCGTGTTGTAGGTCATCGAAGATGTCTCGGTTGACAAGCGTGTCCCCTCGTTTGCGTCATGCAAGTGGCCGATCATACCTGCCCGCGACTGCCGATTCCGAGCACCGCATGTACGACCCGGCACCCGCCGCCACTGCATGGCGCCTCGAATAACCGTTGCACCCTGAAGCCCTCCCACAGGAAACTCCGATGATCCGCCGTTTTTCGAGGTTCCGTGCAGGCACGCATGCGAAGCGTACCTGCCGTGATGTGGGAATTTTCAGGGTGTTTGAACAGCAACGGCGTACACACACTTCGGAATTCTCCGCTATCGGTGCATGGCGCGTCACACCAGCATGACGAACCATGGAACATCGCCACCGCCAGCGCGGCTTCACCCTGGTCGAACAAATCATCACCCTGGCGGTTGCCGCCATCCTGGTCTCCATTGCCATACCTTCGATGGCCCATCTGATGACGCGTTCGGCCACACGCACTACCGAAGACGCCTTGTTCGCCGCCGCTCACCTGGCTCGCACCCAGGCCATCATGCACAACACCCACGCGTTGCTCTGTCCGAGCGTGGATGGCCGCCACTGCAGTCACGACACCGACTGGGAACAAGGCTGGATCGTCGCCCTCGACAAGAACCGCGACAACCGGGTGGATACCGCCATCCTGAGTCACGACATGCCCGACACGCACCACGTCGACCTCATCGGCAGTCGCGGTCGCACCCATGTGCGTTTTCGCGCCGACGGCTCCGCTGCAGGCACCAATCTGACGCTGCTCATCTGCCCCCACGGCACGGACGACGGCGAGGCGCGCACCGTGGTCATCTCCAACGTCGGCCGCATTCGCGAAGCCCCCGCCAGCCGCGAACGCCGGGAAAGCTGTCCAGCCGCAAGTTGAAACGCGCGAAGGCTTGACATCGGCACCGCCGATCACCAAAATTGCGAGCTCGCTGCCCGAATAGCTCAGCTGGTTAGAGCACCTGACTGT
>CAZSOU010000048.1:0-18177 GCA_964608595.1 uncultured Rhodanobacteraceae bacterium | reverse complement strand
CTCGTCGATGTCGAACGCCTGCCCGTCGCTGGCATTGCGCAGCTCGTCGATTTTTCCCGACAGCTCGGCGATGGGTTGTTCGAAATCGAGGAAGTTCGGATTCATTACGCACTTTTTTCGGGCAATCGAAGGCTTCGATTATAGCCCAGAGCGGCATATCACGTGGAGAATCCGGCCCTGGCCGGGCGGGCGTCGAAGCCGTCGCCGCGCAGGGTGGATCCGGGTGCGTCATCACCACCAGGCCGGTGGGCCGAGGCTTGCCCTACGAGTTCGGCCGTGCGAGGTACAGTTGGGCATCCAGCACACCCGGCAGGGTACGCAAGTTGCGCACCAGTTCCGGGCTGGCGTGCACGCGCCATTCGCGGCCCAGGTCGATATCGGCCTGGGCCGCGTGGTTGTGATACCCGCTCAGACGCAAGGCCGTGGGACCGCCGCGGTAATCGTCAAGGGTTTCGCGCAGGCGCGGCAAAAACTCGGAATCGATGCCGTTGACACGAATGCGCAGTAATCGCGCCAGTTTCTCGCATGCCTCGGACAGCGTGAAAACGCGTTTTGCACGAACCTGATAACCGCCGGAAAAACTGTCGATGCCGAGGCCACCCTCGACGACCAGCAAGGCGTCGCGGGTGAGCAGTTCGACATATTGATCGAAGGCTTCACGAAAAAAACTGACTTCGATGCCGCCGGTTTCGTCTTCCAGCCGGGCGAAAGCCGCCGTGTCGCCGCGTTTGCGTACCGCGACCACCATGCCGGCGACCGTCCACGGTGTTTCCGGTGCGCGCCGGTAGCGGTTGCCGTCGTCGCCGCCGCCGCGCGGTTCGGGCGGCTGATAGCGTTCGACGATTTCACCCATGGGACAGGTGGCCAGTTGCGCCATGACATCGCGCCACGGCTCGGTCGGATGGCCGGAAAAATAATGCCCCAGCGTTTCACGCTCGCCGGCCAGGCGTTGCTCCAGCGACCAGTCCGCCACTTCGGGCAGGTCGATGACGATGCGTCCGGCCTGCTCGCCGGCTGGTGCGCCGAACATGTCGTTCTGGCCCGCGCTGGCATTGCGCAAATGCTGTTCGGCGGCCTTGATGGCACCGGGAAGTTGCGCGGTCAGGCTGGCACGGTTGGGTGCCAGCGCATCCAGCGCACCGGACAGGATCAACGCTTCGAGCACGCGCTTGTTGAGGCCGCCGGCATGCACGCGCAGGCAGAAATCGGCCAGGTCGCGGTACGGGCCGCCGCTCCGACGTTCGGTGGCAATCGCTTCGCACACGCCGCGCCCGACACCCTTGATGGCGCCCAGCCCGTAACGGATCGCATCCGGTTCGACGGCCTCGAACATCCATTGCGAGGCATTCACGTCGGGCGCCAGAACGTCCAGACCGATGGCTCTGGATTCCTCCAGAAATGTCACCACCTTGTCGGTATTGTCCATGTCCGAGGAAATGGTCGCGGCCATGAATTCGGCCGGATAATGCGTTTTCAACCACGCGGTCTGGTAGCTGACCAGGGCATAGGCGGCGGCGTGCGACTTGTTGAAGCCGTAGCCGGCGAATTTCTCCATCAGGTCGAAGATGGCGTCGGCCTGCTGCTGCGAGAGGCCGTTCTTTGCCGCGCCCTCGGCGAAGATGGCGCGGTGCTTGACCATCTCCGAGACCTTCTTCTTGCCCATCGCGCGGCGCAGCAGGTCGGCGCCGCCGAGCGTGTAGCCGCCGACGATCTGCGCCATCTGCATGACCTGTTCCTGGTAGACCATGATGCCGTAGGTTTCTTTCAGCACCGGCTCGACGCGCGGATCGGGATAGACCACATCCTCCTGACCGTGCTTGCGGCGGATGAAGCTGGGAATCAGGTCCATCGGTCCCGGCCGGTACAAGGCCACCAGGGCGATGATGTCCTCGAAGCGGTCGGGTTTGGCGTCCTTGAGCATGCGCTGCATGCCGCCCGATTCAAGCTGGAAGACCGCCACCGTGCGCGCGGCCTTGAGCAGCTTGTACACGTCGCGGTCGTCCAGCGCGATCTTGGCGATGTCCAGGGGGGGCTCGTCGGTATCGGCGCGGCGTGCATTGATGGCTTTGACCGCCCAGTCGATGATGGTCAGCGTGCGCAGGCCGAGAAAGTCGAACTTGACCAGACCCACGGCTTCGACATCGTTCTTGTCGAACTGGGTGACCACGCCTTCGCCGCCGGGTTCGCAGTAGAGCGGCGAAAACTCGGTCAACGGTTTGGGGCCGATGACCACGCCGCCGGCGTGCTTGCCGGCGTTGCGGGTGATGCCTTCGAGCTTCAGCGCCAGATCGATCAGGGGGCGCGCTTCGTCATCCGTGTCGTAGAGTTCGCAGAAGTCCTTGACGATGCGTTCCTTGTCTTCTTGCGCTTTTTTCGAGCGACCCAGTGCGTCGGCCAGGGTGAGATCGAGCGGGCGTGCCGGGATCAGTTTGGCGATGCGGTCGACCTGTCCGTAGGGCATGCCCAGCACGCGGCCGCAATCGCGCAACACGGCCTTGGCCGCCATCGAACCGTAGGTGATGATCTGGCTGACGTGGTCGCGACCATACTTGCGTGCGACGTAGTCGATCACCTGGTCGCGCTTGTCCATGCAGAAGTCGATGTCGAAATCCGGCATCGACACGCGCTCGGGGTTCAGGAAGCGCTCGAACAGCAGGTCGAAACGCAGCGGGTCCAGGTCGGTGATCTTCAGCGCCCAGGCCACCAGCGAGCCGGCGCCCGAGCCACGACCCGGACCGACCGGAATGTCATGTTCCTTGGCCCAGCTGATGAAGTCGGACACGATCAGGAAATAGCCCGGAAAGCCCATCTGCAGAATGGTGCCGAGTTCGTGCTCCAGACGTTCATCGTAGTCTTCGCGCGTGCGCCCCGCTGCCAGCGGATGCTGCGCGAGCCGTTCTTCCAGCCCGTGGACGGCGCGTTCGCGGATGTAACTGTCGAGGTCGTGACCTTCGGGCACCGGAAACTGCGGCAGATAATACGTGCCGAAACTCATCTCCAGGTTGCAGCGTCGGGCCAGCTCGACGGTGTTTTCCAGTGCCTCGGGCAGATCGCTGAAAAGCTCGGCCATTTCGGCTGGCGATTTCAGGTATTGCTCGGGGCTGTAATCGTGCGGGCGCTTGGGATCGGCCAGTACGCGACCCTGGTGGATGCACACGCGCGCCTCGTGAGCCTCGAAATCCTCGCGCCGCGGGAAGCATACGTCGTTGCTGGCGATCAGTGGCAAGTCCAGACTTTCGCCCAGCGCCAGCGCGGTCTGGTTCCAGGCCTCTTCCCCGTCGCGTCGGGTGCGGCTCAATTCCAGATACAGTCGGTCGGGAAACAGCGACAGCAGCGGTGCCAGTTGTTGCCGCGCTCTGGCGGTACCGGACGCACGCGCGGCATGGCTGCGAAAACCGCACAACGCGATCAGGCCCTGCGTGGTTTCCGGTGTCAGCCAGGAGGCTTCGACCAGCGCGTGGCCGCCGTGCTGCCCTTCGCGCCAGGCGCGGGACAGCAGACGCGACAGGTGCAGATAACCATCCCGCTTCATGCACAGCAGCGTCAGTCGCCAGGGCCGCGGATCGTCCGGCGACACCACCCATACATCGCTGCCGGCAATGGGCTTGATGCCGGCCGCTGACGCGGCCTGATAGAACTTGACCAGTGCGAACAGGTTGTTTTCGTCGGTCAGCGCGATCGCCGGCATGTCCGCGTTGGCGCAGCCTTCGATCAGCGGCTTGATGCGCAGAGTCGAGTCGACCAGCGAGAATTCGCTGTGGACATGCAGGTGGACGAAGCGGGCAGGCATGCGGCTAGTTTAGCCTGCTTGACAACGGGCCTGTGGAACGATTTGTCGTAGGAGCCGGCCTGCCGGCTCCTGCACAACAGGCATGCGGGCAGATCAGGAGGATTCGGTGCCTGCCAGGCAGCGGCGCACGGGGGCAAAACTGCGCCGATGTTCAGGACAAGGGCCGAGTCGTTCCAGCGCCTCCAGATGCGCTGCCACACCGTAGCCCTTGTGTTTGGCAAAGCCGTAGCCGGGATAGCGTGCATCGAGTTCGACCATGTGACGGTCACGCGTCACCTTGGCCAGGATCGAGGCGGCGCTGATGGCGGCATGCAGGTGATCGCCGCCAATGACGGCACGCGCGGGGCAGGGCAAATTTTCCGGCAGCCGATTGCCGTCGATGAGGGCATAGTCGGCGGCCGGCGCAAGCCCTTCCAGCGCGCGGCGCATCCCGAGCATGGTCGCTTGCAGGATGTTGATGCGGTCGATGTCGCCGCAACCGATCATGACGACGTGAAAAGCCAGTGCCCGGTCCGTGATCTGATCAAAAAGCGCTTCGCGGCGCCGTGCACCGAGAGCCTTGGAATCATCCAGGCCGGCAATGGGGTGTGCGGGATCGAGGATGACGGCCGCCACGCACACGGGACCGGCCAAAGGCCCGCGGCCGGCCTCGTCGACGCCGGCGCTGCGAGCCGGAATGTCGATGTCGAGCGGCAACGGCAGCGTCGCGTCAGGCATGCGGAATCAAATCCACAATGGCATCGGCGGCGGGCCCGGCCGGGTGCGCGGGCTGCATGTCGCCGAGCAGTTTGCGGTGCAGGTGCTCGAACATGGCAACGATGTTGCCGCGACGTTCCGGATCGCGCAACAACGCCAGTACGGCGTCTGCCAGATGATCGGCAGTGCAGTCATCCTGCATTTTTTCCGGTACCGGCAACGGGGCCTGCGGATTGTCGGACCGGGCGAGGATGTTGGGCAGTGCGTAGATGTCGGTCTTGAGCATGCGCAAGGCACGCGCGATGCGGTAACTGCCGGGTGCGACGCGATAGCCGACCACCATGGGGCGTTTGGCCAGCATGGCTTCGAGCGTGGCGGTTCCCGAAGCCAGAAGGATGACGTCGGCGGCCTGCATGGCCTGGTGGGAGTGGCCGGTCAGGATTTCAGGGCTCGGCACGGCGGACGCTGGGTCCGTCCGCATCGATTCCAGCATGTCCCGACATGTTTCATTCGCAGCCGGCACGATGACGCGCAATCCCGGGACTTGCCCGCCCACCTTGTTCGCGGCTTCCAGAAAAATGCGCCCGAGACGTTCGATTTCGCTGGGGCGGCTGCCCGGAAGCACGGCCAGGACGGGTTGATCCTGCGGCAGAGCGAGCGTTTCGCGCGCGGCGGCGCGATCGGACAGCATCGGGAACCGCGCGGCCAGCGGATGGCCCACAAACCTTGCGTCGATGCCGTGACGGGCATAGATGGGAGGCTCCATCGGAAACAGGCACAGCACACGGTCGACACTTCTGCCGATTTTTTCCGCGCGATTCTCGCGCCAGGCCCAGATCGACGGGCTGACGTAATGCACGACGGGAATGCCTGCCTGCTTCAGCCGCCGCTCGAGCCCGAGGTTGAAGTCGGGCGCGTCGATACCGATGAACACATCGGGATCGAGTGCCAGCAATCGCTGTTTGAGCTCCTTGCGCAGTGCCAGCAGGCGCGGCAGATGACGCACCACCTCGGCGAACCCCATGACCGACAACACGTCGATGTCATGCCAGGCCTGAAACCCTTCGGCCGCCATGCGCGGCCCGCCCACCCCCACGAAGCGGGCCGCGGGGAAACGTTCTCCGAGCGCCGAAATCAGGTGTGCGCCGAGTTGGTCGCCCGAGGCTTCGCCGGCCACGATGGCGATGGTGGGAGAGGCGGGACTCGGGTTGACAGTGTCGGTGGGCATGTCGATTCGATCGTCGTTTCCGGGGCAGGGCATATCAGGTCGGCACGGCAAGGCGCCTTCAACGATGTTCAGCGCCTCCAGCCCGGAGTCACGTTCTCCGGTCGCCAAACCTCACCGTGCCAACGAGCGCTCGCCGCGGTCCAGAAATTCCAGCATCGCTCGCACGTCTTCGTTGTCGGCCGCCTGACCCGCCAGTTGCTCCCGGGCCTCGGCGAGCGGCAGCTTGCCCATGTACAGGGTGCGGTAGGCGCGTTTGATGGCCGTGATGCGTTCGGCATCGAAACCGCGCCGTTTCAGGCCTTCGCTGTTGATGCCGCGCGGGCGGCCCCTTTGCGCGTTGGCCATCATCACGAATGGCGGCACGTCCGCACCGACCAGACAGCCCATGCCGATGAACGCGTGCGCGCCGACTTTGCAGAACTGGTGCACGCCGGCGTAGCCGGCCACGATCACCCAGTCGCCCACTTCGACATGGCCGGCGAGGGCGGAATAGTTGGAGAAGATCGTGTGATTGCCGACGATGCAGTCGTGCGCCACATGGACATAGGCCAGAAACCAGTTGTCGTTGCCGATGCGGGTCATGCCGCCGCCACCCTTGGTGCCGCGGTGCACGGTGACGAACTCGCGGAACACGTTGTTGTCACCGATTTCCAGGTGGCTGGTCTCGCCGGCGTATTTCTGGTCCTGCGCATCGGCACCGATGGACGTGAATTGCCAGATCCGGTTGTTCCTGCCGATGCGCGTCGGCCCCTGGATCACCGCATGAGCGCCGATCGTCGTGCCGGCGCCGATCTCGACGTCGGCGCCGATGATGGTGTACGGGCCGACTTCGACATCATCGGCCAGACGGGCTTCGGGGTGGATGCGAGCGGTCGGGTCGATCATGCAGGCCTCACTTGCCGCGGCCGGCGCACATCAATTCGCAGCACGCCACTTCGTTGCCGTCGACCAGCGCACGCGCCTGGAAAATGCCCATGCCGCGCACCAGGCGTTTGATATTGACTTCCAGGCGCAGTTGGTCGCCCGGTACGACCATGGCGGTGAAGCGGGCCTTGTCGATCTTGACCAGATAATAGAGCGACGAGTGGTTGGGGTCGTCGGGGTTGGCCGACAACTGGAACAACACACCCGCGGCCTGTGCCAGTGCTTCGACGATCAATACGCCCGGCATCACCGGGTGGCCGGGGAAATGGCCCTGGAAGAACGGTTCGTTGGCGGTGACGTTCTTGATGGCGGCAACCCGCTTGCCTGCTTCCAGTTCGATCACGCGATCAACCAGCAAAAACGGGTAGCGGTGCGGCAGCAGTTGCTTGATCTGCTCCACGTCCACCGGCAGGGTGACGGTGTTGTCAGTCATGTTTTTTCCTTTCCAGGGCCTTCAGGCGGCGAGCCATGTCGTCCAGGTGTTTGAAGCGTGCCGCGTTCTTGCGCCACGTGCGGTTTTCTTGCAGCGGAATGCCGGAGGAGTATTCGCCGGCTTCGCGGATGGATCGGGTGACCAGACTCTTGGCGGTGATGATCACATGATCGGCTACTTCCAAGTGTCCCAGAATACCGGCATTGCCGCCTACCATGCACCATCGGCCGATGCGCGCGCTGCCGGCGACGGCGGAACAGCCGGCCATGGCCGTGTGCGCGCCGATGTGCACGTTGTGACCGATCTGGATCTGGTTGTCCAGGCGCACGTCATCCTCCAGCACGGTATCGTCCAGTGCGCCACGGTCGATGGTGGTGTTGGCGCCGACCTCGCAATCGTCGCCGACGCGCACGCCGCCCAGTTGCGGCACCTTGATCCAGTGGTCCTTGTCGACCGCCAGACCGAAACCGTCGGCGCCAAGCACGGCGCCGGGATGGATCAGCGCGCGTTGGCCCAGCGTGACGTCGGAAACGAGCGTGACACGCGCGACCAGACGCGACTGTGCGCCCACCACGCAACGCGGGCCGACGATGCAATGCGGACCGAGCACCACACCATCGCCGATGCGTGCGCCTTTTTCGATGACGCACAGGGGGCCGATGCTTGCCGTTGCGCTGACCTCGGCGTCCGGCGCAATCACCGCACCGGGATGGACACCGGGCCGGGTGGCGGCTTGATGTTGGAACAACGTGGCGATCTTGGCATAGGCCACATAGGGGTCGGCGGCGATCAGCGCCGGCACCGGGCTTGCCTCGGCCTGGTCGGCAGCAAGCACGACGGCGCCGGCCTGCGTGGCCGCCAGTTGTGCCGTATAGCGGGAGTTGGCCAGAAACGCCAGTTGCGAGCCGTCGGCTCGTGCCAGCGTGCCCACGCCGCGAATGACGGTACGGCCGTCGCCGCGGAGCGTCAGGTCGAAGCGTTCGGCCAGCGAAGCCAGATCATGTTGTCGCCCGGATTCCGTCATGCGCCCCAACTTTGTTGTGAAAGGCATTCATGATAGCCGCAACGCGCCGGAATCGGTGACAGGCATCCGCGGAACGGCAGGTGCTCGATGCCCGGTTTCCGGTGGACGTACCTCAGAAATTGCTGCCGAACGTGAACTGGAAGCGCTCCTCGTAATGGCTGTCGCCCGGCTGCGTGCGGAACGGAATCGCGTAGCTGATGACCAGTGGCCCGATCGGCGCCTGCCACTGCAGCGAGACACCGTACGAAGCACGCAGTTTGCTGGCGTCGAAACTGTTGTAATCGCGATACACGTTGCCGACGTCGGTGAAAAGTGCCACACGCGCCGTGTTGATGTCTTTCAGACCGGGGATGGGCAGGAACATCTGCGCCGTGCCCTTTACCTTGAACGCGCCGCCGATGGGTCTCGGGTAATAATATGCCGCCGTCTGCTCGCGGGGGCCGAGGGTGTGATCCTGGAAGCCGCGCACGTCACGCACACCACCCGAATAATAGTTCTGCCAGAACGGGAAGCCGACCTTGTCGCCGGCCTTGAACCTGCCGAAGGTGCGGCTGTAGGTCTGATTCCCGTAGGTGTCGCCGTAACCGATTTCGCCATCCAGATACAGCACGAAGCCGCCGCCGACCGGCCAGTAATGATCGCCCTTGTAGTAGGCCTTCCAGTACTGCACGGTGGAACCGGGCAGCGCCACGTTGAGGCTCAGCGATTGCTGGCCGCCGCGGGTCGGCGCCCAGTAGGCATTGCGCGTGTCGTGGATGTAGGAAGTGTTGAGCGTCCAGCTGTGCGCCGTCCTGTGACCGAGCGCCCGCTGATAATTGACATAGGAGTCGGGGCTGAAATTGGGAAACAGGTTGACGCGGTTGCTCTCCAGGCCCAGACCGGCTGTCAAACGATCCGTTTCGCTGATCGGAAAACCGAGGAACATGGAAAACGCGCGCGAGCTGTTTTCGTAGTTGGCGAAGTTGGTATTGCCGAAGTCGGTCTTGCTGTAGCTCAGGTTGTAGCCGAGGCTGACGCCGCTGTCGGTGATGTACGGGTTGACATAGCGCAGGTTGATCGACTTGTAATAACGACTGGTCTGCAAACCGACCGAGAACTTGTCGCCGGTACCGAGGAAGTTGCTCTGCGACACGGAGGCGGTGAAGATGGTGCCCGAATATTGCGAGTAGCCGACGCCGAACTGCAGGCTGCCGGCATTTTGTTCCTTGACCGTCACCGACAGATCCACCTGGTCTTCGGTACCCGGAACGCGCTTGTGATCGATCTTGACGTCCTTGAAGTAGCCCAGTTGCTTCAGTCGCGTCTTGGAGCGTTCGATCGCGGCCTTGGAGAACCATGAACCTTCGAGCTGGCGCATTTCGCGGCGCAGCACGTTGTCTTCGGTGCGGGTGTTGCCGTTGAAGGTGATGCGGCGCACGTACACGCGCTGACCGGGTTTGACGTAGAACGTCAGATCGACGGTGTGGTTGTCCTTGTCCAGCTTGGGAATCGGCTTGACCTCGGCGAAGGCGTAGCCGATGTTGGCCAGAATGCCTTTCATCGCCTTGGCGCTGGCCTGGATGCGTGCGCGGTTGAACGTGTCGCCCTTGTGGATGAACACGAACTGTTTCATCGTTTTTTCAGGCAGGATCAGGTCGCCCAGCAGGTGTATGCCGGACATCTTGTAGATGTCGCCCTGCTTGATGCTCGCGGTGATGTACATGTCGCGCTTCTTGGGCGCGATGGCCACCTGCGTGGAGGTGACGGCAAAATCCGCATAACCGCGATCCATGTAGTACGAGCCGAGTTTTTCCAGGTCGCCCGACATTTTTTCGCGTGAATACTGGTCGTCCTTGGTGTACCAGGAAAACAGGCCGGTGGTATCCGATTCGAAATCGCTGCGGATCTGTTTGTCGGTGAAGGCCGTGTTGCCGACGATGTTGATCGCCTTGATGCGCGCGGTCTTGCCTTCGCGGATTTCGATGTCCACGTTGACGCGGTTGTGATCCAGACGCACCACGTGCGGATCGACCGACACGTTGTAGCGGCCGCGGTTGTAGTACTGGCGAACCAGCTCCTTGCGCACGCGGTCGAGTGCCAGCCGGTCGAAGGTGGAGCCTTCGGACAGGCCGATCGACTTCAGTCCCTTTTTGAGGTCGTCGGTCTTGATGGCCTTGTTGCCGTGAATGGCCAGCTTGGCGATGGACGGACGCTCCACCACCTTGACGATCAGGATCGACCCCTGGTGTTCGAGCTCGATGTCGCTGAAGAAGCCGGTGCGGTACAACGCACGGATGGCACGCTGCGCACTGGCGTCGTTTACCGTGTCGCCTTTTTCAATCGGCAGATAGCTGTAGACGGTACCGGCGGCGATGCGTTGCAGGCCTTCCACGCGGATGTCCGAGACGACGAAAGGCGTCACGGCAAGGGCCTTGGCACTCAGGGCGGATAGCAGGATCAGGGCGGCGACACGCTTCATCGTCGATTCCAGTGGGTAAAACGCGAAACCGTGGCTGACGGCCACGGCAAGAGAAAGCAGCGACTCATGAGACCAGACGCAGAATGTCGTTGTAGAACGCCAGACCCATCAGGGCGACGATCAACGCCATGCCGACGAATTGTCCGGCCATCATGGTGCGCTCGCTGACCGGATGACCTTTGATCAGCTCGATAAGGTAATACAGCAGGTGTCCGCCGTCCAAGATCGGTATCGGCAACAGGTTGAGAACGGCCAGGCTGAGCGAGACCAATCCGAGGAACGACAGGAACCACGCCAGGCCCATTTGCGCCGAGGTATTGGCCACCTGGGCAATGGTGATCACACCCGAAAGATTGCGTGTGGAAGCCTGACCGACCAGCATTTTACCGATCATTTCGAATGTGGTGGCGGTTTTGTCCCATGTGTTGGCCAATGCTCTGCCCATGGCGGAGGCCGGCCCGTAACGGACCATCGCCGTTCGTGGCTGTGGCGGTGCCACGCCGATGAGCCAGCGCGCGCCGCCGCCGTCACCGGGATCTTTCCATGTCGGCTTGACCGGAATGGTCAGGTGCCGCCCATCGCGAAGTACCTTGAACGTCAGCACCGGCGCGTTTCCGACCAGGGCCTTGATGCGCGTGCCGATGTCGCTGAAATGCTGCACGGGTTTCCCGTCGATGGCGACGATGTGGTCGCCATCGTGCATGCCGGCCGTCGCCGCGGGCATGCCGGGCTCGACATGCGCGGCGACCGGCGGCAGGGATTGCGCCTTGAGACCGATCTTGCCGAATGCATTGCTGAAATCGACATCCGCGGGCAGGTTCTGCAGCGGCAACTGCAGTTGGGTTTGCGATCCGTTGGCGCGCTGCACGTTGACCGGCACGGCCTGGTGGTCGAGCATCTCGCTGCCCAGCGTGTTGAGAACATCGTCCCAGGTGGCCACGTCATGGCCGCCGATGGATTTGATGGTGTCGCCGCTGTGGAATCCGGCCTCGGCCGCCAGCGTCTGCGGTGCGGGCGACGCCACGACCGGCACCATGCCGGGGCGTCCGACCATGAACATCACCCAGAATGCCAACACGGCAAAAATCAGGTTGAACGCCGGACCGGCGGCGACGATGGCGATGCGTTGCCATATCGGTTTGCCGGTGAACTCCATGTCGCGCTGGTCGTCCGGCACCTCGCCCTCGCGCGCATCGAGCATTTTCACGTAACCCCCCAGGGGGATGGCCGCGATCCAGTACTCGGTGCCGTCGCGCGCCGTGCGGCTCCACAACGGGCGCCCGAACCCGATGGAGAATCGCAAAACCTTCACGCCACAACGACGCGCCACCCAGAAGTGGCCGAATTCATGGAAGGTCACGAGCACGCCCAGCGTGACGGCCAACCACCAAATGGAACCCAGAAAATCGAGCATGTGCAGGGACGTGAATCTCAGTGATGTCTGTGCATGATACGTTGCGCGACCTCGCGCGCGCCAATATCGCGCTGAACAAGGGATGTCATATCGACCACGGGTTGGGGCGGCAGTTCCTGCAATGTGGCGTCGATGACCTCCGCGATGGCCGCAAAGGGCAGGGTGCCGGCGAGGAAAGCGGCAACGGCGACTTCGTTGGCGGCATTGAGAACGGCCGGCGCATCGCCGCCGGCACGCAGAGCCTGGTAGGCCAGGGCCAGGCAGCGAAACGTCGCGACATCGGGCTGTTCGAAGTCCAGGTGCCCCAGCGCCGGCAGATCCAGCGGCGCGACGCCGGCCTCGATGCGTTCGGGCCAGGCCAGTGCATGCGCCAGCGCCGTACGCATGTCCGGGTTGCCCAGTTGGGCCAATACCGATCCGTCGATGTATTCCACCAGTGAGTGCACCATGGACTGGGGATGCAGAACCACTTCGATGTGGTCGGGGTCGGCACCGAAAAGATGATGTGCTTCAATGACTTCCAGTCCCTTGTTCATCAGGGTTGCCGAATCGACCGAGATCTTGCGGCCCATCGACCAGACCGGATGCGCACAGGCCTGATCCGGCGTGACATGGGCCAATTCGGCGCGCGTACGGCCACGAAACGGCCCGCCCGAGGCCGTCAGCAGCAGGCGTCGCACGCCATTGCCGGACACGTGCTGGCGACCGTGCGGCAGACACTGGAAGATGGCATTGTGCTCCGAATCGATCGGCATCAGCTCACCGCCGCCTTCCGCCAACGCCGCCATCAGCAACGGCCCGGCCATCACGATCGATTCCTTGTTGGCCAGCAGCAGCCGCTTGCCGGCACGTGCCGCCGCCAGTGTGGAGGCGAGGCCCGCCGCGCCGACGATGGCCGCGATCACGATATCGGCCTCGCTGTCGGCCGCCGCCCCGGTCAGACCCTCCGGGCCGGCCGCGACATCGCAGTCGAGACGAGCGTCCTGCAGTGCCCTGGCCAGCTCATCCTTGCGTGAGGTATCGGCAATCACCGCGCGGTCGGGCCGGTGGCGGACGCACAGTTCAACCAGTTTGGCGACGTTGCCGTTGGCCGTCAGGGCGCTGACCCGGAAGCGATCCGGGTGCCGGGCGATCACGTCCAGGGCGCTTGCTCCGATGGAGCCGGTGGCGCCGAGAATGGCGATGTTTTTGCGGGTGTCGGTCACGGTGGGATGCAAAGGCGTTTCAAGTCCGGAAAGTCGCGGCAGAAAATCCGTCGCGTTGGTCATTGCACGATACGGCGGCGATTCGGGAACGGGGACACGTCAAGCTGACGTTGGACACGACTGTATCGAAGTTTTCGAGGTATTGGAGCAGGCGCGACGGAGGGCATTCGGAAGCGGCGCACCCGGTGACCTGAGCGCGGCTTCATTGCCTTGAAAAACAACAAGTTGACTTTGTGAGCCGGGCTGAACCGGGCGTGGCAGCGCTTCTCGCGGGTTGCCGCCTGTTCCGTATCGTCATCGCGGCCCGGACCTGTCCGCGCGGCACTCGCACATCGCTCGGCGTCCATCAAAAGCCGAACACCAGCAATCCCAGGGCAAACACCGGCATGGCCGCAAACACGCTGTCCAGGCGATCAAGCAGGCCACCATGACCGGGAAAAATGCCGCCGGAATCCTTGATGTCGGCATGGCGCTTCATCAGGCTTTCGAACAAATCGCCCGTGATGGCGGCGGCCACGGTCACCAGACCCAACCCCGCCATGCCGACGAGCATGCCGCCACGCACGCCCAGCAGCCAGGCGCCGGCCGCGGCCACGATCATGCCCGCGATCAGCGCGCCCCAGGCGCCTGCGCGGGTCTTGCCGGGGCTGATGCGCGGTGCGAGCTTGCGTTTGCCGAACGCGCGACCGCTGAAATAGGCGCCGATGTCGGCAGCCCACACGATGCACAACGCAAGCAGGGTCCACCACGGACCGTTTGCAAGCGAGCCGTGGATCCAGGTCAGTGCCGCCCATGCCGGGATCAACACCAGCCAACTGACAAGCAGCTTCAACCCCGCGTGGTCACGCGTCGGCGAGGCCGCAAACGTGTACGAGCGCAGCCAGATCAGGCTGGCCAGCCACCATACCAGGCCGGCTGCCAGCACCACGACCCATGCATGGGCGAAGCGGCCCTCATGCCACGCAAGCGCCATGAGTGCCGCGGTGACGATCGGAAACAGGGCGCGCGCAAACGGCGCGCGTATGCCGCACAGGCGGGTCCACTCCCATTGGGCGCCCAGAAAAACGAGCCCCACGATCAGCGAGAACAGCCATGTCGGAGGCAGCAGGATGATCGCGACGGCCAGCGGCGTCAGGATCAAGGCGGTAAGGATGCGCTGAAGCAGCATGCAAAATCCGGTGTCAGAGGGAGGTGCCGGTCGCCAGGGCCTGCGACCCGGTACGACCGAAACGCCGCTGGCGGCTGGCATAGTCGTCGATGGCGCGGGCCAGACAGTCGGCATCGACATCAGGCCACAGCGTATCGGTGAAATACAATTCCGTGTACGCGATCTGCCACAGCAGGAAGTTGCTGATGCGGTAGTCGCCGCCGGTACGGATCAAAAGGTCGGGGCAGGGTTGGCCGGCCAGGCAACAGTGTGCCGACAGGGCGTCTTCGTTGACATCCGCCGATGTCATCTCGCCATGTTCGACGGCCTCGGCCATGCGCCGTGCGGCGTTGACGATGTCCCAGCGACCGCCGTAATTGACAGCCACGTTGAGTCGGAGCGCGGTGTTGTGGCGCGTGCGCCGTCTGGCGGCCAGCATGCGTTCGCGCAGGGAGTCGTCGAACGCCGCCAGTTCGCCGATGAAATCGACGCGCACATGCTGCTTGTGCAGCTCGGCGAGTTCCTTGTCCAGCGCCTTCAGGAACAATTGCATCAGCGCCTTGACTTCCGTGGCGGGGCGACGCCAGTTTTCGCTGGAAAAGGCAAACAGGGTCAATGTGCCGATGCCGTTGCGCAAACAGAATTCGACGGCGTTGCGTACCGCCTTCTGACCCGAGCGATGACCGAAACTGCGCGGACGGAGCCGCTTTTCGGCCCAGCGTCCGTTGCCGTCCATGACGATGGCCAGGTGGCGCGGTATGCGCGAATGTTCGCTGCAGCTGGGCATGACCGGGCGCCGGGCGTCAAACCGACAGAAGTTCGTTTTCCTTGGCTTTGACCACTTCATCCACTTGCTTGACGAAGCTGTCGGTCAGCTTCTGGATGTCGTCTTCGCTCTGGCGCTCGTCGTCCTCGGTGATTTCCTTTTCCTTGAGCAGTTCTTTCACGTTCTGCATGGCGTCGCGACGGATGTTGCGGATGGCGATCTTGCTGTTCTCGCCCTCGTGCGACACGTGCTTGGCCAGTTCCTTGCGGCGTTCTTCGGTCAGGGCCGGCATGTTGAGTCGGATCACGTTGCCCGCCGTGGTCGGCGTGATGCCGATGTCGGAGGCGAGAAGTGCCTTTTCGACCGGCGCGATCATGGGTTTTTCCCACGGCGTGATGGTCAAGGTGCGGGCATCGGTCACGGCAACGGCGGCCACCTGTGTCAACGGCGTGTCAGAGCCGTAATAGGGCACTTTGATACCTTCCACCAGGGCCGAGCTGGCGCGGCCGGTACGCAGGCGGCGCAACTCGTTTTCGAGTGCCTCGATACTTTTGCCCATGCGGGTCTTGGCGTCTTGTTTGATGTCGTCTAGCACGGCAGGCTCCATGGAACGGCGTGTATCCGTTCGAGTATAGCAAGGCGGGGGGGTGATGGCCGGTTCAGGACGCGAGAGGGGCTGAAATCACTCGCCGTCGACCAGCGTGCCCACCGACTCGCCGTGCATGATGCGCATCAAGTTGCCGGGACGGGTCATGTCGTAAATGCGCATCGGCATGCCGTGGTCGCGGCACAAGGCGATGGCGGCGGTATCCATCACGGCAAGCTTTTTCTCGATGACCATGTCGTAGGTGAGGTGGTCGTAGCGCGTGGCGTTCTTGTCCCTGGTGGGGTCGGCGTTGTACACGCCATCGACTTTGGTGGCCTTCAGCAGCAAATCGGCGCCGATTTCCACGGCGCGCAGCGCGGCGGCCGAATCGGTGGTGAAGAACGGGTTGCCGGTTCCCGCGGCAAACAACGCGATGCGACCCTTTTCGATATGGCGGATGGCGCGGCGGCGGATGAAATCCTCGGCCACGTCATGAATCGGGATGGCACTCATCACGCGCGCATACCCGCCACGTTTCTCGATCGCGTCGGACATCGCCAGGGCGTTCATCACCGTGGCCAGCATGCCCATGTGGTCGCCGGTGACCCGATCCATGCCGGCGGCGGCAAGGCCGGCACCGCGAAAAATGTTGCCGCCACCGATGACCACGCCGACTTCGACGCCCATTTCACGCACTTCGATGATTTCGTCGGCCAGGCGGCCGATGACGTTGGGATCGATGCCGTAGTCTTCGTCACCCATCAACGCTTCGCCGGAAAGTTTGAGCAGGATGCGGTGGTGGGTGGGGGCGTCGGTCATCGCAGGCTCTCCGGTGGCGGATTGTAGGTGTGCCGCATTGTAGCGGGGTTGCGTGCAACCGACGAGTGGTTGACGGGAAATTTGTTCATCATCGCGCCGGATGCGCCGCAGGCAACAAAAAAGGCCGCGATTTCTCGCGGCCTTTTCGAGGTACCGGGTGAGACGATCAGGCCAGACCGGCCTGCTTCATCACTTCGGCGGCAAAGTCCTCTTCCTTCTTCTCGACGCCTTCGCCGACAGCCAGACGCACGACCTGTTTGACGCTGGCGCCTTCCTTCTTCAGCACGTCGCCGACGCTGGAGCCGGTGTCCAGCACGTAGGGCTGACCGGTCAGGGTCATTTCGGAGACGACCTTGTTGACCTTGCCGGAGACGATCTTTTCGAGGATCTCGGCCGGCTTGGACTGATCCTTCTCGCTCATCTGGCCCTTGGCGATTTCCTTTTCCTTCTCGATGAAATCGGCCGGCACGTCGTCCGCGCTGATGTACTGCGGATTCATCGCGGCCACGTGCATCGCGATGCCCTTGGCCAGTTCGTCGGAGCCGCCATCCAGCGCTACCAGCACGCCGATGCGGCCGCCGTGAATGTAGTTGCCGATGGTGCCGTCCGATTCCACGCGAGCCAGGCGGCGCACGTCGATCTTCTCGCCGATCGTGGCGACCAGGGCCTTGGCGGCTTCGTCGACCGTGCCACCTTCGGGGTAAGCGGCGGCTTTCAGCGCCTCGATGTCGCCGGCGCCATTTTCCAGGGCCACCTCGGCGACTTTGTCGGCAAAAGCCAGGAAGCTCTTGTCCTTGGCCACGAAATCGGTTTCGCAGTTGATTTCGACCAGCACGGCCTTGCCCTTGCCCTGGGCGCCGACGATACGGCCTTCGGCGGCGACGCGGTCGGCTTTCTTGCCGGCTTTGGCCAGGCCCTGCTTGCGCAGTTGCTCCATGGCGGTGTCGATGTTGCCCTCGCTTTCAACCAGGGCCTTCTTGCATTCCATCATGCCGGCGCCGGAACGCTGGCGCAGTTCTTTGACCAGTTGTGCACTGATTTGCATGGTAAAACCTCAATGTGTTGCGCGGAGCGCGCCCGGACAGACGCGCTCCGAATAAGTCAGGCGATCACTCGCTGGCGGCGGCCTTCGTGTCGGGCTTGGCTTCGGACTTGGCCTCGGTCTTTTCCTCGGCCTCGGCCTTGGTTTCGGCCTTGTCATCCGCTTTCGCGTCAGCCTTGGCCGTCGGTTTGGCTTCGGCCTTGCCGGCCGGCTTCCGAGCGCCCTTGCTTGCGGCCGACTTGGCGACAGGTTTGCCGTCGGCGTCCAGTTCGACGAAGTCTTCGGCATCGCCCTGTTTGGACGGCGCGGCGGCCTTGCCTTCCAGGATGGCGTCGGCGGCGGCGCGCGCGTACAGCTGAATGGCGCGGATGGCGTCGTCGTTGCCGGGGATGGCGTAATCCACGAGCGACGGGTCGTAGTTGGTGTCAACCACGGCCACCACCGGGATGCCCAGCTTGCGGGCTTCCTTGATGGCGATGTCTTCGTAGCCGATGTCGATGACGAACATGGCGTCCGGCAGCTTGTTCATGTCCTTGATGCCGCCCAGCGAGTTTTCGAGCTTGTCGCGCTCGCGACGCAGACCCAGCACCTCGTGCTTGACCAGCTTGTCGAAGGTGCCGTCGGTTTCGGCCGCTTCCAGTTCCT
>CAZSOU010000047.1:0-18180 GCA_964608595.1 uncultured Rhodanobacteraceae bacterium | reverse complement strand
TGGCCAGGCCGTCCTGACCGTGGATGACCAGGTGCGGCTTGCTCCAGGCGATGGCAGTGCCGTCGCCGCCGCCGATGCCGGAACCGGCGCGTGCACCTTCGCGGGTCGCGGCGAGGTGCCTGGTCAGTTCGGTTTGCGCGGTGACGGCGACCAGCTTGTCGGCTGCGGGCTCGTTTTTGAGCCCGGCTTGCTGTTTCCGGGCGACATCGGCCAGCCCTTCGAGCAGTCTGGTATTGGCATCGAGGACGTTGACGGTGGCGGTGGCGTCCATCTGGCTTCGACCGTGTGCGCTGGTGAGGTTGAGGCCGGTGCCACCACGCAGCGCGCCTTGGGCTTGCGTGGCGAGATGGGCGCCGTAGCCCAGATCAGCGTCGCGGGCGTTGTTGTCCAGATGCTTGAAATGGCCCAGTGCCAGGGTCGTGTCGTAATCGGTGGTCGACAGTTCGACACGGCCCTGGCCCGGCGTGTCGTCGAATTGCAGTTGCCGGTAGCCGCCAGTGCCGGTGGCGCTGCTGGCGAGGTCCTGGGTCTTGAAGCCGCTCAACACGCCCGCGTGACCGTTGCCGGTAAACCATGCCGCCGCGTTGCCGCTGGCGCCGGACGGACCGCCGGCGATCCGGTTGTGCGGCGCATCGCTGTGGCCCATGCCGTTGTACAGGCTGGCCACGACGACAGGGCGGTCAATGTCGCCTTCCAGATAGTCGAGCCACACTTCCTGACCCACGCGCGGCAGCATCACGCTGCCCCAGTTGGCGCCGGCCAGCATGGTGGTGACGCGCGCCCAGGTACCGGCGCCGACATCGGCAGAGGCATTGGCCTCGCGGGGGTGGTCGAGGCGGTTGGCCGCGTTCTGGCCGCGCTGCCAGTGTTGCTGCACAATGATGCGGTGGTCGCGATCGGTGTGGACGGGGTCTCCGGCACCGACCACGATGGCGCTTTGGTTGCCGCTGGCGCTCGGGCGCGGATGGTGATGCAGGCCATGGCCGTCGGCGGTGCGGGGACGCCAGGTACGGGTGGCGGGAAGGGCGGTGAAGGTGTTGTGGTAGAAGTCGGCCTGGGTGAACTTTGCCGCTTCGTGCGTACCCTCACCCCTGTCCCTCTCCCGGCGGCAGAAGGGTTCCAGCGTGGTCCCCAAGCGTGCTTCGATGGCGCTTTGCACATCGGCATCGAGGTTGTTGCGGGCGTGGTGGGTGACGCGCAGGCAGACCATGGGCGCATCCGCCGGTTGCGTGGCGTGGTGCGTCACGGTGAAACTTCGCCCCGGTGCCAGACGGCGCACGCCGCCGTCGCCTTCGACGATATCGGCACGGGCATGGCGCGCATCCAGATGCTGGCGCGCGCGACGCCGACCCTGAGCGGCATCGGCCCATGCGTAGGGCCCGGCGGTGTCGTCATCGACCGCATCCGTCGCGGGACCGTCGATTTCGGCGCCGGCCGGACGCATTGACAGGGTGCGATAATCCCAACTGGCACGCGCGACGCGCCCACCCTGCCAGCGGCGCTCGCGCGACCAGTGCTGGATGGTGTCGTCTTTTTCGGTGGCATCACCACGATGGAACCGCAGCGGCATGGCCGCGCCGGGCTGGAAGGCGTCGTTGCTGTCGGCCAATACCAGCGTGTGCGTGCCCAGACATTCGCCCGCCGGGTCGCCCTGGTGCTCGAAGAAGCAAAAGATGCCTTCCTCGGCCAACAGGCGACGCACGAAATCGCCATCGGCCTCCTGATATTGCGAGGTTAGGCTGCGCTTGCGATATACATCGCGATCGGCCAACACCCAGCGCCACGCCGGCCGCACCACGCCGCGGGCGTAATGGGAAAATACCGCCTCGACGATCTCGATGACCGTCATGTCACGAAACACGTAGCTGTCCTTGCGCTCACGCAACAGTGCCAACCACGGTTCGATCACGAACCGGTAACGCGCCATGCCGCCGTTGGAGCCGACTCGCTCGACGCACGTGGCGTGGCCATGGAACGGACGCAGATCGACGCGCGAATCGGCGGTCATCAGTTCGACCAGCAGCGGCGCGCCGAGCAATCGGCCCGGGTCCAGTCCGGCATTGGCGGACAGCGCGGTGAGTTCGAAGCGGAAGCCGCCACCGTCAACCGATTCGGTGCCGTCGAAATGCTCGGCCACCAACGTGTCGCCGCCCAACGGGGTATGCAGACGCAACAGGCGATTGTCCTGGCGTGCCGCGCCCCACAATAGTTGCACCATGTCCGTTGCTGTCATGATTTCGCGTCCTGTCGGAGTGCCCGGCACCCCGGATTGCTTATTTCACCGAATACTTGAATGCGCCGTTCTTGTCGGCACTCACCTTTATTTTCGCGATCGCGCCACCTTCGGCCATGCGCGCCAGCACGCTGTCAGCCACTTCAGGAAGCAGACTGCCGTTGAGGATGTGGTCGACGTTGCGGGCGCCGGAATCGACTTCGGTGCAGCGTGCCAGCACGGCGTCGACGAGTGCGTTGTTGTAACTCAGTTCGGCTTGATGATGGGCGCGCACGCGCGCGGCGATGCGATCGAGCTTGAGACGAATGATCCGGCCGAGTACGTCATCGCTGACGGGATAGTACGGAATGGTTTTCATGCGCCCCAGGAAGGCGGGCTTGAAGACCTTGTACAACGCCGGCAACAAGGCCTGGCGCAGTGTCTCGGCATTGGGCAGCTCCTCGGGCGCCTTGTTGAGACAGGCTTTCATGATTTCCGGGGAACCGACATTGCTGGTGAGGATGATGAGGGTGTTGCGAAAATCGATTTCGCGGCCTTCGGCATCTTCCATGCGCCCCTTGTCGAATACCTGAAAGAACATTTCCAGTACATCCGGATGGGCCTTTTCGATCTCGTCCAGCAGCACCACGGAATAGGGACTGCGACGCACCGCTTCGGTGAGCACCCCGCCCTCGCCGTAACCGACATAACCGGCCGGCGAGCCCTTCAAGCCGGAAACGGTATGCGCTTCCTGGTATTCACTCATGTTGATGGTGATCAGCTTGCGCTCGCCGCCATAGAGAATGTCGGCCAGCGCCAACGCGGTTTCGGTCTTGCCGACGCCGGAGGGGCCGACAAACAGGAACACGCCCTTGGGCTTGTCCGGATCTTCCAGGTTGGCGCGCGCAGTACGCACGCGCTGGGCAATGGCATCGAGCGCGTGATCCTGACCCAGGACACGGGCGGCCAACGCGGGTTTCAGACCACGCACCGTGTTGATTTCATCCTTGACCATCTTGCCCAGCGGGATGCCGGTCCAGGCGGCGACGATGGCGGCGACCACGGTGGCATCGACCTGAATGGGAATCAGCGGCGCATCGCCCTGCAAGGCCTCCAGTTCGGCGTACAATTTTTTCAGTGCGGCTTTGCCGTCGGTGTCTGCCGTGGCGGTTGTCTCGCTGGCCGTGGTCTTTTTCGAGGCGGCGGCATCGATCGCAATGGCGGGCGTCCTGCCCTGCTCCAATGCCTCGCGCAGTTCGCGGATTTTCGTCACCACGACGCGTTCGTCCTGCCAGCGCTTGTCGTCGGTCTTGAGCTGCCTTTCCACCTCGCGCTTGCGTTTTCTCAGCTCGGCCAGACGCTTGTCGTGACGGGAGCCGGCCGCTTGCTCGCGTTCCAGCGCACCCATTTCAGCGGCCAGGCGCGCCAGATGTTTGCGCGCATCGTCGATGATCGCGGGCGTGGCGGTTTGCGCCAACGCCACGCGGGCGCAGGCGGTATCAAGCACGCTGACACCCTTGTCCGGCAACTGGCGACCGCTGATGTAACGGTTGGACAGGCGACAGGCTTCGGTGACGGCTTCGTCCAGAATACGCACGTTGAAGTGCGCCTCCATGAGCGGCACCATGCCGCGCAACATGGCCGCGGCCAGATCTTCGCCGGGTTCGTCGACCTTGATGACCTGAAAGCGACGTGCCAAAGCCGCATCTTTTTCGAAGTATTTCTTGTACTCGCTCCAGGTGGTGGCGGCGATGGTGCGCAGCTCGCCACGAGCCAGGGCCGGCTTCAGCAGATTGGCGGCATCGCTTTGTCCGGCACTGCCGCCGGCGCCGATCATGGTGTGCGCCTCGTCGATGAACAGGATGATCGGACGCGGTGATTTCTTCACCTCGTCGATGACGTTTTTCAGCCGGTTTTCGAACTCGCCCTTGACGCTGGCGCCGGCCTGCAGCAAACCCATGTCCAGCGTGCACAGTTCGACCCCTGCCAGTGGCGGCGGCACGTCGCCTTCGGCGATCTTGCGCGCCAGCCCTTCGACGATGGCGGTTTTGCCGACGCCGGCTTCGCCGGTGAGAATCGGGTTGTTCTGACGCCGCCGCATGAGGATGTCGACGGCCTGACGAATTTCGGTATCGCGCCCGATCACCGGATCGATCCCGCCTTCGCGCGCGCGCTCGGTGAGGTTGGTGGTGAATTGGTCCAGCGCCGGGGTTTTGCCCAGGCCGTTGCGCGGCTCGCCCTGGATGTCGGCCGCGGCATCGGCGTGGTCCACGCTCGCCGTATCGGTGAGCTCCACGCTTTCGCCCGCCTCACACGAGGCGTGCGTGAGCTTGGCGAAATCGTGCTTGATTTCTTCCAGACGGAAAGCCGAAAACTGCGGCGAGACGCGCTGCGCCATCTGCATCAGTTCGGTTTGGGTGAGCAGCGCCAGCAGCAAGTGTCCGCTGCGGATGCGAGTGGTTCCGGAGTCCAGCGAGGCGATCAGCCACGCATGTTCGAACAGCGTCGGCAGGCGCGAGGAAAACACCGGAGTTCGCGTGTTGCCGTCACGGAAACCGGACATTTCGGCGTCCAGATCGCTTTCCAGTTGCTCCAGACTCACGTCGCTTTGACGGGCGATGCAGGCAAAGTCGCTTTTCGGTTGTTCGATCAGGGCTGCAAAAAGATGTTCCAGATCCACCTCGTAATGGCCGCGCGCCATGCACAGGTTGGCGGCGCGTTCGGTGGCGCGGCGACAGGTTTGGTCCAGTTTGCCGATCAGGGTTTTGAGATTGATGCTCATCCGGTGAGTGCCTCAGTGAAGAGTGTGAACGAGATAACTGGTGCCGGTGCGATGGCCGTCGCTGGCACGGGTGGACAAATAGGTATCCCAGCCCAGACGACCGCTGCCGCAAGTCGCGCCAAGCGACACCGGACGCACGTCGTCGCGATGCAGGGTGAGTCGAACCTGGTATTCCAGCGAGTCACCGCCAAGCAAGGTCAGCCATTTGGCCAGCGCAGCCGCCGCTTCGCCGCCGGGCAGGAAGTCCTGAAAACGTTTGCTGCGCAATGGTCCGATCCACAGGCGCAAGCGCAGATTACGCTGCCATACACGCGAACCGGACAGCGCCGAGCGGCCCAATACGGCCGCCGGATCACCCAGCCGGGTGCGCTGTTCGGCCGGCACGTCGTACCACGCGCCGACGAATTGCTCCACGCGAATGGCGACATCGAAATAGTCGCGCAGGATGTTGCCCAGTACGGCCGCCGACAGGGGGCGCTGCATCACGCCGCCCGCGTGAAAGGCAATGGCCTGATCGAACAACTGGCCTCTGCCACGCGTCAAACGACCATGCAGCGAGGGTGACCCGAGACCTGCCAACGACGTGATGACGGGCAGAAAACGCGCCTTGCCGTCGAGTTCGTACTGCAGCGCAAGGCGGTATTTTTTCCATGCCTGATAGAACAATGCCACCGCGCGGTTGGTGAAGATGTCCAGAAATGCGCGCGCGGCACGGTCGCGATGATAGATCTCGCGGACGCCGAGCTGTTCGGTGTAACCGGTCGGCAACACGCCTTGCGCGCCCAGCATGCCCATGAAGGCGGGCGTGATGTCCACGTTGCGCAGGCGTTCCGGCGACGGCATTTCGCCGTCAACGACCGACGCGGTGCCATCGTCGTTCTCCGCACAGGCCCTCAATTGTTCGATTTCGCTGGGTGCGAAGCTCATGCGCATGCTGTTGCGGAACCGCAATTTGCGCGGCAATACGTCCTGCGCGCGCGTACCCGCGCGCACGAAAACGCGCTCGAGCATCCGTACCGCCTGGAAGAATTCGAAGCGGTGCGGTTCCGAGAGCAGCCGCTGGGCTACACCAGGATCGATTCGCCGCTTCGTGCCGGGCATCGGATCAGTTCCTCTCCGCTCTGGCTGGAAACCAGGGTGACTTGGGTGAAGCTGTTGGCATGGACGTACAGCGCAAAAAAATGGTCCAGGACATTGGCAAAGGCATGGATGCCGGTGCCGACGAAATGACTCTCGTCGACGCCGACGCGAATCTCGGTACCGCGTACCACGCTGCCGAACGGGCGACCCGGCAACCAGGTGGTGGCGGCGCGATGCTCGAGGCCGACAAGGCCTTCGATCTGACTGCCGGAAATCGGCGAGCGTGGCAGGTCGTACAAGCGCAACATTTCGCGCAATGTGTTGACGCCGCCTTCGACCAGCGACACGTGGTTGAGCGCAAGGTGGGAAACGATGCGCCACTGCGCCCCGCGCCCATCGTCGAAACGCCGTGACGGGGTTGGCTTGCGCAGCAACGAAATGGCACGCGCGACCGATCCGCCCTCCAGGGTCAGATCGCCACCCGGAACGCCGTAGGCCAATTGCGCGGGAAGGTCGCGATTGGTGCAGGTCAACTCGCAACTGAGCACATCGGTTGCCGGCGCGATCGGGTCGAAATCGAGATCGACCATGGACAGCTCCAGCTCGTAGCCGGGGCTGTGCTCGGCCACTCTTTCGTTGCGTCGCGCGATCCAGTACTGCTCGCCGCGACCCGGTGTTTCACCGTGGCGCAACGAATAGAACGGGCGGTACTCGGTGATGCTTTCGCCCTGTGCGGTCTGGCGCACGCAGGCCACGCTGTCGAGCGCATGCACCTCGTAGGCCCAGGCACGTCGCGCATCGGCGACGACGGGATAGGACACCGCGGCGTGCGAAACGTGGATCGGTTCGGCATGCTGCCGGAACAAATTGACCACCGGCGTGCAGCCGAGTTTGAAGTTGTCGGCGTCGATCGTGTCCATCAGCCGCGCCGGAACGGAGTCGGGTCCAACACCGGTGAGAATCAGGTGCAGCGAAAATTCGCGCCCGCCGATGTCGCCAGCGCGGGCGACATCCAGATCGAAAAAACCGAATTTTTCGGGGAAGGCGAAAAATTCGGTCAACAAACGATAGGCCGGGTGTGACCGCGTCGGCATGTCGATGAGCGCTTCGTCGTCGGCCATGCCCACCGAGTGGAAGGGATTCTCGGGCAAGCGCGTCCAATGACCCGCGCGTGCGGCCGGCTCGACGTAGGCCTGACTGACATGAAGCGCCAGAGTGTCGCGCAATACGGCGCACAATGACGATTCGCCGTCGATGAACAGGCGCAGTGCCGCGATGCCCATGTCGACCAACGCATCTTGCTGACTTTCAACCACGAAGCGCAATGTGATCTGTGCGCACGCCTGCGCCGGCAGGCGCACCGCCGACGGGGTTTGCGCAACGGAGTGGAACTCGGCCGATGCCACGCGTACCGGCGCCAGCATCACGTCATACGCGGTGCGAAAGCGGCATTGCACGCCGCGCACCGGACGACTCAACACCTCGGTACCGCGCGGTACCGTCACCGGCGCCGACAGTTGCGCGCCAGCACCGCCCAGATCGAAATACGCGATCGAACACGAGGGAAACGGTCGCAGGTAATGCGGGTACAGCACCTCCAGCAACGATTCGGTGAATTCGGGATAGTCGTCCTCGATCTTCTTGGAGATACGCGCGCCCATCAGCGCGAACGCCTCGATCAGGCGTTCGACATGCGGATCTTCGCTGGTATCGCCGACCAGGAGCAGCCGTCCGGCGATTTTCGGATAGCGTTCCGCGAACTCGCGCGAATAACGGCGCAAAAACGCCAGTTCACGCTCATAGTAGGGCAGCAGGTCTTGCATCGTTTGTCACGGGCCCGTGGGTCACTGCGTGCCCTCGGCGATTGTTCCGGCTCCTGGTTGAGGTCCTTGTCGGGGTATCACTTCTCGTCGGGAGTATCGGCAGACAGTGTCTGCGACGGCAGCTCACCGAACTGGTCGGAGACGACGCAGGTCTTGTCCGCGTCGCACCGGGTCTGGTCGAACAGCCCCGCATTGGTCAGGTACACCTGCGCGCAGGCGGCGGCACCGAGGGTGCAGGCGTGGTCGGTGCTGTCCGCGGCCACCCGATACGCAGGCGGCACCTTGTTCGCGGCGCATGCCGCCATCGACATCACGGCGGCGGAGAACAACGTCAACGCACACCAGAGGTTTTTCACTTCAGCACCTCCAGCACCCGGTCACCGCTGCGCAGGATGTCCATGCGTACGGTCAAGGGGAGAACGATGCAACCATCGGAGGCGGTTTCCGGCGCCCCGATCCGATCGCCGTGGATCAAAAACCCCGACCGCCCGAACATCTGGTTGTCCGGATCGGGGGTCAAACGCAAGACGTGTTTGCCTGCCGTGGGATGCTCGATGAAGTGGCTGGCGATGGTGTAGGTGCCGCGCGGCAACGGTCCCATGTTCTTGCGCGACTCGCCGCCGGGGTTGTTCTTCCAGACGCCGCTTCCCGCGTAGCCGCGGGAGCTCACGAGCTTTTCATCGTGATAAATCTTTCCGCTCGACTGATGGTGGATCCAGGGCATGTCCAAAGCTTCTTCTGGTCGATTCAAAATGTCTTTCAGGCCGCCGCGCGACGGTTGCGGCTGACCGAATATTGCAGCGTCGCCGGTTGCAGCAGCGCATCGAAGCTGATCGGTTCGCGCGACGGATGAATGATCAGCAGCGCATTGATGGAGAAGCGCAGGGCTCCGGTGGATTGCCGGTCTTCGCGCAGCATCACCTGCACGTTGCTCAGGCGACCTTCGTGGCGGGAAATGGCCAACTCCAGCGAGTTGCATATGAAGGCGCGATCGTACGAACTGGCCAGGCTGAGGCCCGAGAAATCGTGGATGCCGTAGGTCATCAGCGAACGCCGGCATTGTGGATAGTGCTTCAAACCGTCCTCGTCGAGCACGAACCGGTTGTTCAAGAGCGATTCCACGTCGCGTGCCACGGAATCCTTGTATTGCTCGGTGGAAAACCGTTTGAAGATGCCGCCTTGCGGATCGCGCGGATCATCGTCGAACAGTTTGTCCAGCAGGCTCGGCTCGATACCCTTCATGTCCGTTTTCCGGCAATGTCATGCACAATCGCGTTTCCGACGCATGCGCGTGGACATTTGACGGCGTGCGATCTCGCACGCCGTCAAACTCACCCGTTGCGATCAGGCCGCATAGACCTTGTCGTTCTTGGTCAGGCTCCAGGCGCCCTGCGAGGTGCCGCCCTGGCCGCCGTTGACCTTCTGCTGCGTGTAGCGCCACTGGATGGCAGCGTATTTCAGCGCGAAGACTTCGGTCGGCAGTCCTTCTTCATGCACGGCCGGATGGACACTGGCCACGATGACGTTTTTCAGGTGCAGTTCCAGATACTTCACGCGCCGACCGTCACCGTCGGCACGCATGAAGTCGACCTGCACGCTCTGGAAGGTATTGCCGCTGGAGCAGGCCTGGAACAGCTGCGGACTGACCAGATCGATGTCCTTGTGGAACACCATGTCGGCATGTTCGCAACGCTCGGCGGTAAAACCACCGCTGGTCGACGCCGTGGCCGACTTCGGCTGCACGATGCCGTGAGACCAGGAACTGACTTCAATCCAGTTCGCGTGGTCCTTGTCCTGTGACTCGCCCTTGATGTCGGGGCCGTTGAATTTGATGTAGATGTCTTTCATGTTTCATCCTTAACGAAAGATTGATGAAGTGGGAGTGATACAACGGGTACCACGAAATGAACGCGCATCCTGACGACTGCGCGCTTGCCACCTCGCTCGCGGGCTGGAATCAACCCTTGGCCGAAGCAGGCAACTCCGCGACCAGACGCAGCGACACCGAAAGCTCGTCGAGCTGGTAGTGCGGTCGCAGGAACGACACGGCGCGATACGCACCGGGGCGCCCCGGGATTTCGGTTACCTGGATGGAGGCTTCGCGCAGCGGGAATTGAGCCTTGGCTTCCTGCGTGGCGTTGTCATCCAGCAACACGTATTGCGTGATCCAGTTGTTGAGGTAGGCCTCGACACTGCTGGTTGACGCAAAGCTGCCGATCTTGTCGCGCATCATGGCCTTCAGGTAATGAGCCACGCGCGACACGGCGAAGATGTATTGCAACTGCGCGGACAATTCGGCGTTGGCGTTGGCCGCGTCGGTGTTGTACTTGCGGGGTTTCTGCATCGACTGCGCCCCGAAGAAGGCGGCATAGTCGGTATTCTTGCAGTGCACCAGCGGAATGAAACCGAGGTCGCTCAGTTCCTTTTCGCGGCGGTCGGTGATCGCGACTTCGGTCGGGCACTTCAGCGCCACTTCGCCGTCGTCGGTGCGGAACGTATGGGTCGGCAGGTCCTCGACCAGACCGCCGCCTTCGACGCCGCGAATGGCCGCGCACCAGCCGAAGTCCTCGAAAGCGCGTGTCAGACGCGCGCCGAACGCATAGGCGGTGTTGCACCACAGGTATTTGGAATGGTCGGTACCGTCCACGTCTTCGACGTAATTGAAACCTTCGACGGTGGTGCCGTCCTTGGGGTTATAGGGCAACCTGCCGAGGAAGCTGGGCAGGGTCAGGCCCACGTAGCGGCCGTCTTCGGATTCGCGCAGCGATTTCCATTTGGCGTATTCGACCGTGTCGAACACCTTGGCCAGATCGCGCGGCTTGCCCAGATCGGCGAAGCTTTCCAGCCCCATCAGGCCCGGATCGGCGGCGGAAATGAAGGGCGCGTGCGCGGCTGCGGCCACATGCGACATCTGCTCGACGAAATACATGTCCTCGGGCTGACGGCCCAGCATGTAATCGCCCAGCAACGCCCCGAATGGTGCGCCGCCGAACGTGCCGAACTCCTCCTCGTAGACTTTCTTGAACAGCGTGCTCTGATCGAAATCCAGCGCCGAACGAAAGTCGCGATTGAGCTCTTTCTTCTTGGCATTCAACACCTTGATTTTCATCGTGGCACTGGTCGACGTCTGTTCGCACAGGTAATGCAGACCGCGCCAGCTCGATTCGAGCTGCTGGAATTCGGGCGCATGCATGACCGCACTGAGCTGCTCGGAAATCATGCGGTCGAGCTCGGCGACGCGTGCATCGAGCGTGCGGTTGAGGTTGTCCGACAACGTCACGGTACCGCTCATCACCTCGCGCGCGAATTCGGAGATGATGTCGCGTGCGCGCTGATGCTCGACGTCGGATCTTGCCACGCGGCTCTGGTCGACGATCTGGTCGAGCAAGCCTTTTTCTTCGGCAGCTTCGGTGGTGGCCTGTGCCTGTACTTGATCGGTCTGCGTGCTCATCACTCGCCCTCCTCGCCTTGCTTGACCTCGGCACCGAGCTTCTGCAACTGCTCGGTGTTGCTCAACACCTCATTGAGCACGTCTTCGAGTTTTTCGTTGCCGGCCAGCTTGTTGCGCAAGTCGGCCAGCTTGCTGCGCGCTTCCTGCAATTTGCGCAGCGGCTCGACCTGCTGCACGACGGCCTCCGGACGAAAATCGTCGATGGCGTCGAACTTCAACTCGACACCGAATTCGCCCTCGCCGGTGATGGTGTTGGGTACGCGATAGGTGGCACGCGGCGCCATGCCTTCCATCACCCCGTCGAAATCGTCCAGGTCCACGTTGACGAATTTGCGGTCGCGCAAACGCGGCAACGGTTGTTCCGGATTGCCACTGAAATCACCAAGAACACCCACCACGAACGGCAACTCCTTCTGCTCGACGGCGTCGCCCTTTTCCACGTCGTACGTCAGTTGTACCCGGGGCGGCCGGATTTTCTGCAAACGCTTCTGGACACTTTCCTTCTTTGCCATGAGTCTCTCCGATGTGATGATGTGTCAGTCGCGCGTCAAAGGCCGCCTGACAAGGACTGAAACGGGTTGTTGGACGTCGGCTCGGGAGCCTTCTTCGCTGGTGCCTTGCGCTTCGGGGCCGGCTTTTTTCGAGCCACGGGTCGAGGCGCACGATGCCGGCGCGGATGGCGCACGGCTTTTTGTTGCGGTGGCACCAGGACGTCCTGGCCGAGGACGTCGCGCATCTTGTCGGCCAGCTTTTCGGCTTCCGCGTGCGCCGGTCCCTGGAGCTCGACATCTTCATGCAGACGGCCGAGTGCCTCGATGGCGACGCGCAGCCCGGCGATGGTCAGGATGCTTTGTGCCTCGGTCTGGGAGGGATCGCGTTTCAGGGCTTCTTCGGCGCTGATGATCGCGCGGCCGTAGTTTTGTCCGTTGAAACTGATGCGCGCCATTTGATACCACGGTTCGGCACGCGTCGGATTGATGTCGGCGGCTTGCTGATAAAGGTTCTTGGCCTGCGCATAGTCGTGCGCATCGTAGCGCGCGGCGGCCTGCTGCATGATCGCGGTGTAACCGTCTGCCCTGGAAGGTCCGTCATCAGCGGGCTTGGTGTGGTGGGATGCACAGCCCGTCAGCGCCAGCGCGAACACGGGCGCAAACATGCACAAGAAAAGGAATCGCGGGCTCAACGCTGATCGCACAAGACACCTCCCTGTCGTACTTGAACCGATTGACTGGTTGTCAACCGCGGCGCACCATTGCGCCTTGAAACTAGCTGATGGACGGCCATCGTACATGACAGCCGATGTGCGAAGCAACGCGTCAAACGTCGTATACATCACACTTTATGCATGATGAAACCGCGACATGCCGCATGTACAGGAAGTCGGTTTGGCATATGCACTTGTCAACTGCATGTACACAATTTGTCTGCGAATGTGTGACGCAGAGCAGCAACACCTTTGCTATCATGCGCGCCGGCCGCTGTCATGTTGCGGTCATCAGACAACTCGATTGGAATAATCATATGGACATCCGGACATTCAATCGCCGCGCCGCGATCGCGATTCTGGTCTGCGTGGTTGCATTGGCGCTTTCGGCTTGCGCCGGCAAGGAGAGCACCAGACCACCCACTGCGACGTCACCCGATGTCGTTTCAGCCAAGGACGCCGCTCCGGCAACCGATACACCCGCTGCCGACGAAGCCGCACGGGCGAGCAGCGACAAGCCCGGCCTGTTCGGCAAGATGCTGCACGCCGTCGGCATCGGCGACAAAAAGGATGCATCCGCGGAAACGACGCAAGAGGTTCCGTTGCGGATTTTCACGGCGGACAATCTCAACGCCGGCACCAGCGACAATGCATTGGGACTGGTGATGAAGGTGTATCAACTGCGCTCGCCACATGCGTTCGAACAAGCGACATTCAACGATTTTCTGGACGACGACACCATCGCGCAGGCGTTGGGCGACACGATGATCAAGGGTCGCCAGATGTTGCTGCTGCCGGGCCATCGCTACACCAGCGTGCAGAAGTTTCCGGCAGACGTGCACTACCTCGGTTTCGTGGCACTTTTCCGCAGTCCGGCAGCACACCGTTGGCGCTTTCTCTACGACGTCTCGAAATCGCGGTCCGGCGGCATTTCACTCGGCGTCCACGCCTGTGCGTTGTCGTCGACCGCCGGCAAGTTGACCACGCAGCTGACGACCCCGGCCGATTCACTGGCCTCGGTACATTGTCCGAAAACCGGATCGTGACGCGGGTCCAGCCAGGCGACCCGCCCGGCGGTTATGCTGAAAATTGTTCGGCCAGGGATCGGCGATCCGACATGCCAACCCACCGCCGCCTCTTCCACCGGAACCCGACGAGGCCAACGTGACCCAGTCAGCCAAATTGTTATGGGGCGAAGGATTGTTTCTTTGCCCGCAGCACTTTCAGCGTCAGGATGCGTATCACGAAGCGCGCCTGCACGAGACCAGCCAGGCGTTGCACCCTTACGCTTGGGGCGTGCGGTCGATTCGCTTCGACAAGAACAGCCTCGCGACCGGCATTCTGCGACCGTTGGAAGTATCGGTCGTGTTCCCCGACGGCGAGCTTTACACCGCGCCGGACACGGACGAACTGCCGCCGCCGATCGCTCTGGACAGCCTGCCGGAGGGCTCGCAGGAGGTCACGATTCATCTGGCCCTGCCGCTGCTGAAAGAGCACGGCGGCAACTGCGGCAAGGACCCGGCCGACCGCTCGGCGCGCTACATCCAGAATGATGCACCTACGGTCGACGTGTTTTCCGATGCGGCCGAATCGACTATCGCCTATTTGCGCAAATCGGTACGCTTGCTCACCGATGATCAGCCGCGCGAATCGTTCGTGACCGTGCCGTTGACTCGCTTGCGTCGCTCCAGCACCGGCAATTTCGAGTTCGACACCAGCTTCATGCCGCCAGCGGTCAACCTGCGGGCCTGCAGCCATTTGCTGGTACAACTGCGCAGCTTGCTGGATGCCTTGCAGGCCAAGGCCGAAGCACTGATGGGCCTGCATCGCGAGCCATCGCAACACGTCATCGAATTTCGCTCCGGCGACATCGCCTCGTTCTGGCTGCTGCACACGGTCAACACCGGCTTCGCGTCGCTGATCCATTTTTTGCAGCATCCCGGCCTCGCGCCCGAGCGTCTGCATCAGGAGCTTTCACGCATGGCCGGCGCATTGCTGACATTTTCGCCGGCGCACCGGTTGTCGGATCTGCCGGCTTATCAGCACAAACAGCCGGCGTCGGGCTTCAGCACGTTGTTCGAAATCATTCACGAGCTGATCGACACCGTCATTTCGGCGCGCTATTTCGGCATCGCCTTGAGTGAAGTCAGGCCGTCCTACCACCTCGGTCATCTCGACTCGCAGCGCGTCGACGGCAACACCGCGCTGTACCTGGGAATCAACGCGTCGATGCCGGCCACCGAGCTGGTCAGCATCGTGCCGTCACGCTTCAAGATCGGCGCTCCGGATGACGTGGAAAACATCGTGCTTTCGGCCTTGTCGGGCATCCCCATCAACCATCAACCACAGGTTCCGGCAGCGATTCCCGTGCGCCCCGGCAGCACCTATTTTTCGATCGAGCCACGCGGCGCGCTCTACGAGCGCATGCTCAAATCCAAGTCGGTGATGATCTACGTGCCCTCGGGCATTCCCGAACTCGAACTTGAACTGATCGCGGTGACCGCATGAACCCGAATCAAGCGTCCGGCCCCGCCGCCTCACGTGGCGACAGCGCCGAAGACATCCAGCGCAGCCTGCTGGATCTGATGTCCGACGGCTTCTACATGTTGCTGCTGATCAAGCGTGGCCAGGTACCCACCGAGCAACAGGCGTTTTCCGACGCGGTGAGCCAGTTTCTGGCCACGATGGAACGTACGGCCAATCGCGAAGGCATCGCCAACGAAGACGTCCACGCCGCCAAATATGCCTACTGTGCGCTGGTCGACGAAGCCGTGTTGCGCTCCGACTGCAATTTCCGCGAACAGTGGAGCCGCAGCCCCCTGCAGCTGATGCTGTTCGGCGATCATCTGGCCGGTGAAAACTTCTTCACCCGTCTGGAGGATCTGCGCGCCCAGGGTGCGCCACGATTGCCGTCACTGGAAGTCTATTATTTCTGCCTGCTGCTTGGCTTCGAAGGCAAATATCGCATCGAGGGCACGGAAAAGCTGCACTACCTCACGGCACGCCTCGGTGACGAAATCGTCTACCTCAAAGGCAAACGCGCCAGCTTCGCGCCACACTGGCCGCGTCCCGACAAGGTCAGCCACGCCCTGCGCCGCACGGTGCCGCTGTGGGCCGTTGCGGCCGTGCTGCTGGTGGTCAGCCTGGTCGGGTATTTCAGCCTGCGCTATGCACTGCACCAGGAAACCGACCGGCAACTGGCCGCCTATGAAAACGTCGTGGAAATGCCGGCCAAAACCGCAAACATCACGATCACCTTGCCCTGAAAAACTCCAGGGTTGACGGCTCGCCGAAGCGGCGTGACGCGCCATCCGGTCGTCATCGTGCCGTCACACACAAGAACACCCGCAATGGATGAACCACTCCGGGTGTTCTTGTCGATGTGCAACGAGGTGGTGCGTCAGCCGTTGGCGCCGGTACCGGCGAAATCCACGACCAGCGACACGCGACGGTTGGCGGCGCCGGACGAACCCGAGGCACCCGGTTTGACCAGGCGGTTGCTGTCCTCGCCGTAACTCACGGCGCGCACCTGGCTGGCCGCCATGCCTTCCTGATTGACCAGGTAATCACGCACGGCATCGGCGCGTTCCTTGCCCAGGCGCTTGTTGTACGCGGCCGACCCGGCCGGATCGGTGAACCCTTCCACCGTCACCAACGCATCGGAATGGTGCTGCTTCATCACCGTGGCAAAGTCGTTCAACATGGCCTTGTCCTGGCCTTTCAGGGCCGCCTGATTGAAAGCGAAATGCGCCACGGTGTCCACACGAACGCGCCCCTGCATCGCCGTGATCTGTGCGTCGTACTTGGCGAAGTGCTGCTTCATGTCCTGTGACAGCGAATCGATCTGTTGCTGCAGGCTCTGGTCGGTGCTTTGCAGCTTGGCGATGGCGTCATTGAATTCGCCACGCTTGACGTAGTTGGAGCAACCGGCGAAAGCGACCATCGCCGTCATGCCAACGGCAAGACAAAGGGTGCGGTACATCGTGCTGGGCATGCAGCATCTCCTCAGAAAAAACGCGTGGTGCGGCAGCGCACGCACGAACGCGATTACAGGCAAATCATCACGCTGCACGGCTCACGCTAGCGCAAACCACCCCGCCTGCGGGAGGCATCACCGACCTGTGGTTCCGCCGAAGTTCAGCTGCACTCGACATTCCGGAACATCGGCTGAATCGACGTATTCGCACCCGCGACCGGGATCACGGCGTAAGCATCTCCGTCAAGTGTCGAACTTGCTTTTTGAGTGATGAAAGATGCCACTCGAACAGCTCGAGGCATTACTCGCGGTGTTGCACTTCGATTGTTAATTCACCAGGCAGCGCGGGCACCAACCTCCTGCCACCGATAGTACGGCTTCGTAGCCAGAGACAAAAGATGCTTGTCCTCGGGCGTATCACCGTACGCATAAATAGTGCTATGCGAGGCCAGGTTGTAGTGCTTTTGGACAGCAGACGCCTTCTCCGCGTGAACGCATTGGCGGCCCTGATAACGACCTGTGAGGATGCCGCCTTGCTGCTGGAGCGATGAACACAGAAGTTCCAGGCCTTGCTCTTTGCACCAAGGCCCCAAGTACACATCCAGGCCGCCTGAAACAACGACAACCTTGTGTCCTTGGGACTTATGCCACGCGATACGGCTCATAGCTTCGGGACGAAGCACATTGGCCAAGTATGTGCGGGCGAACTCGCTGCCGGATGCGGCAAGAGAGCTGGCCGGAATGCCCCGGTAAGCAAAGTGCACAAGCAAACGGCGAATGGTGATGCCCGAAACGAAACCGGCCTTGTAACCAAGAATGAGCGGTAGGAACAAGACGCTCCCGATTGCTTTGCGCCGCCGACTAATTGACTGACGCAAAAACACCGGCATGGTTTCATGCGTGGTGATCGTTCCATCGAAATCGAATAACGCGAGATCTTCCATTTGGGTGCTAACGCCTGAGCTCAGCCGCCGGCCGCCCGCGTAGCGGGTTGACGGTCGGCTGCAGCGAAATGTTAGCCCCCAAGCCGCACTTGGCGGAAGCAATACTCTGTGCAGACCTCACCTTTGTATTTCTCCGTGCGTGTATCCGTCTGCGCCATTCCAGC
This sequence comes from uncultured Rhodanobacteraceae bacterium, assembly GCA_964608595.1. GTDB lineage: Bacteria > Pseudomonadota > Gammaproteobacteria > Xanthomonadales > Rhodanobacteraceae > Oleiagrimonas. The sequence continues at coordinate 544 of CAZSOU010000047.1, read as the reverse complement.
GCGCTTGAGTGCTCGAATGCAACGCTCATTGCGGACGTCAGTGTGAGCCACAATTTCCGATATGGACGTCGCAGAGAACAGTAACCTGATAAGACCGGCAATGGCCTCACTACCGAGGCCTTTCCCCTGCGCCTGTGCGGCAAGACTGATACCAAACTCCGCTCTTGTGGAGTCTGGAGCAAGCCACAGCCCTGCGTCGCCGAGTAGTGTGTTACTTGGAATTGCTGCTATTCCCAATTGAGACCAGGCGCCCGGAACAAGTTCGGTGAACTGCGACTCCTTCGCGAGGAACTCGCGTGCTTGCGGCTCGCTCATTGGACTCCACCCCTGGAACCGGGCAACAGACGGGTCGCTCCGGTATGCCAAAAATGCTGGCATGTCTCGCGTGCTAAGACGGCGAAATTGAACCCGGCGGAGTTGATGCGGAAGTTTCCAAGACACCTTGATGCTTCCATTGGGGGCTAACGCCTGAGCTCAGCCGCCGACAGACCGCGTAGCGGGATGGCGGTCGGCTGCAGCGAACTGTTATGCGTATTCAACGCGT
>CAZSOU010000046.1:0-18390 GCA_964608595.1 uncultured Rhodanobacteraceae bacterium | reverse complement strand
CGCCTGCCGGCGTAGGCCAGAATCGATGCAGCGTCTTGGGCGTGGAAGGGTTGGTGACGGGCGGCGTCGGGATGGTGCCGCCGAGTACGGCGCCGGAGTAGAAGTCGGGAACCTGCGGAACCACGCCGGGCGGCACAATCTCGTGCTGCACCTCCCGGCTTCCCTCCACCACGATGACAGCCTTGGCGATGTGACCGGCGACGATGGCGTAGCAGTAGGACGTGTCGTCCAGGCGCACGAAGTCGGAGGCGTTGGAAACGCCGCCAAGGTTCACCCGTTCCACCAGCCTCCGCAGGAGCTTTTTCGCGCGCGGGACGTAAATCTGTCCCGCCGCCTGATCGCCCTCAATGGAAATGCTGGTCACACCACCAGCGCCAGCCATCGTTCATCAGCTCGAAGTCAGCGTGACGCGGTAGCCAACCTTGTAGTTGTCACCGTCCTGGAGCTGTCGCGTGGCTTTGTAGCGGGCGGCCGATGCCAGCACGCCAGCCGTGCCGCCGCGGGCATTGTCGGAAATGAGGAACGCGCCCTCCACGTTGACGGTGCCGGACGAGACGATGGTGAACGCCGCCTCTTGGCCCACGTTGTCGCAGGCGCCGTTGGCGGTGGCGTTCGGCGTGAACTGCGGCCGGGTGGTCTCGCTGTAGCCCTCGGTGGTGCTGGTGATTTCGCCGGCCGTGGCCGCCACGTTGGCCGCGGTCCAGGAGGACGCGGGGTTGATGGCGTTGGCGTACAGGCCGAGATACCACGCGCTTTTCTTGGCCTTGCTGCCAAGCCACGTGTCCAGGCAGTCGGCAATGCCCTCGGCCGGCAGGTTGTTGGGCGTCAGCACCGGAGCATCGTGCAGGCCCACCAGCTTGCCGTTCAGGATTTCATAGTAGGTGCCGAAGGCATTGGCGCCTGGGTTCTTGGCCTTGCGCTCGGCGACAAACGCCTGAATGGCGCGGTCAAGGGCGCGGCGGTCGTTCATGGAAACGTTCATGGTCACTTCCTCAAGTAGTCATGGTGAATAGTCGGCGGTCGTGCACCGCCGTCCAGCCCGCCGCCGCGTCGGGCAGGCGGATGCGTCGCGCTTGCGCCTCGACCAGTTGTCCGGTCGGGGAACCCAGCACGTATCCATTGGCGGCCAGCCACAAAGCGTGGTCGCCGGATGGAAGCTCAAGCCCCGCGCTGAACAGGTCGGGACTGACAAGCAGGCTGCTGTGCGGGACCGGCCGTGCGCCGCCGGTCCTCTGCTGTGTCCAGTCGCCGGGGGTGGCGCCATCCAGGAACAGCACGGTATCCTGCTGTCCCACGAACACGCCGCCCTCGACGGCCTCAATGAAGGTGATCCGGGTCGGGAACTGCACGAACCCGTGCCGCGGCGAGTACAGGCCGTAGCGCATCGGCTCGGACAGGTACAGGAACCGACCGCGTGCGGTCAGGAGCCGGCCCCGCCAGGCCCGGACAAACACCCCTGGTCGCATGGCCCGCAAATAGGCGTTATCCGCCTGTCTGCCGCGCTCGGCCGTGCCAATCAGGTAGCTGGTCAGGCTGGCTGGCGCCTCGGCCGTCAGGTACAGGACGTTCCCGTTCTGTCCGGTGCGGTAGATGCGATAGGCCGTCGCGCCGGCGGGCGTGTGCGGGATCGTGATGCGGATGCCCTTGCCCTCGTGGACCTTGATCGTGGCCAGTGGGGACAGCGCGCCCTCCACGCCGCGAGCATTCACCCAGGCGTAGGCCACGCTGTAGCGGCCGGCGTACAGGCCGCCGCTGTCGCTCTCGGCCAGTCCCGGCGTGGCCGCATCCGGCACGCACAACGGCCGTGTGCTGCCATCGGCAGCGATCGCGCCAAGCTCGTCAAGGGAGCTGTATATGACCTCGCCGTTCAGCTCGCAAAAATCCACCGGATTCGAGCCGGCGAGCTGGGCGACGGCAATCGTCGTCATTCCGGCGTCGGTGCGCACCACCTGCACCAGCTCGTTGCCACGAACGGCGTAACTGGCCGACCCATCCCGGCGCGTCCACAGCGAGTGCAGGGCCTCGCCGCCGACCTTGAGCAGCCCTGGCCGGCTGGCGAACTGCCCGACGCGGTTGAAATCGCCGTCCACGCAGTCGCGCGCGGCGATCACGTTCCCGTCCCGATCGCTGGGCATAGCGGTGTCGGGACTGAGCATGTCGATCCCGAGTGGCCATGGTCCAATGCTTTCGGTCATGGTGATACCCCATTTACGGTAACTTCGCCGAACGTGCTGCTATCGTAGCCGATTATGGCGCGAACTTGCCGCCCGCAGCCAAATCCCATGAGCACGGTTTGCCCGAATCCGGCCGCCGGAATGCCGGGGATGCTGGCCGGCTTGGCTGTGCGAGCGCTGCCCAGGTTGCCGACTAGGCCGGGGACGCGAATGTCGCGGCTCGTGGTCGGCCAGCCGACTGCCGCGAAGTCCTCGCCGCGCGGCTGGACGGACCCCTCCTGCGCCGCCAGCGCCCACGGCTCACCCCAGCTCGTCAGGCGTCCCAGCGACACAAGGTTCACCCGGTTCTGCTGGCGCATCGCCGGCGCTGGAACAGGACGCGATGACGGCACGATACCGTTGACCACAATCGCGCGGTCCTTCGCGTTCAGTGCGGGCTTGCCGACCGTGGACTGATCGCCAAGGCTCACATCACGCGGCACGCTGCGACCGAGCACGCGCATGCGCTCGTCAAACCAGCCGAGGCTGTAATCGCTGACGAAGGCATCAAACCCGGTCATGCCGAGGTGACGGATGCGATAGGCGATGAACATGCCGTCCGTGGGCCGCTTCTCGCCCCACAGGGTCGCATCCAGGCCGGGCGGGTAGGCTGGCGGCGGCGGCGGATGAATCCACGCGCGGCCCCACGCATCCGAATCGATGCCGCGCACGCCGGGATACCGAATGAAGTTGGCGGCCCACGCGGAACCGATGCGGGCGAAGTCCGTATCCTTGGGATAGACGTACCGGATGAACGGCTCCACGGCCGTCAGCGTCGGCGCACCCACCGATGACAGGTCGAAACCGGCGGCAAGCACAGCACGGTTGCCGCCCAACAGGTGCGGATAGCCGTACTTGGTCAGGCGCGGGCCATCAGGCTTGGCGTATTGAGGGTTGCGGCTTAGTTTCGGCTGACCAAAGCGTTCGTTGACGCTGTTGCGGCGCTGGTAAACGATGCGGTTTTTCAGCTCCACGCGCGGCCAGCCGAACCATGGATGGCCGTAGCCGTACTTGTCGTCCAGGGTCTGGTCGATGATCTGGTCACGGCCAGGGTTGTTGTTCTTGGCTTGGTCCGGCGCGCCACTCGGTGCCCATATCGTCCACGGCGTCATGCGCGGCTTGCCGAAGTACCCGCTGAACTTTGTGTCCGTGGGCATCGATGGCACGGTGATGTGCTGCTGCCCTGGGATGTCCGGCATGCCGAACTGCGTGCCGTTGTCGCTGATGAATGGCGGTATCCCTTTCGGGAAGATGCTCATGCCCTGGAGCTTGGCCGTGCCGTAGCTGTCGCTGTCGATACCCACCGGCCAAAGAGCGAGGTTCTTGAACTGCACGTCACCGATGCGACCAGTCTTGCCGAGCGTGCATCCAATGGCGTACTGCTGGCCAGGCGGATCGGGCAGGACGTTGCGGATGGTGTGCTTGGGGTTGAAGCGCAGTGCATCGAACCCGCGTTTGCCCACCTGCTTGGTGCGGTAGGTGATGATGGTGTTGTCGCCGAACCGAAGCAGGGACAGCCCCTCGATGGGGAAGTAGTTGTTCCGGTTGAAAATGGCGTTGTTGCCGAATTGCGTGAACAGGCGGGTTTCCCAATACGGCGTCACCTCCGGTGTGCGGTTCCACACACGAGCGGTGCCCCATTGCCACGTCGGCGGAATGGACTTCACGCGCGCATTAGGGATCGGGTAGCCCGTGACAATGACCTTGCCGAAGCTGCCCCAACCGAACGACGGCTGTGCTGGCGTCACGTCCCGATTGAGAAACCAGACGGTTGCGCCGCCAACGAGGCCACGCACCGGCTCAAGCGGGTTTTGCGGGCCAACGCTGCGCACGCGCGGTGCAATGAATGGCATGCCCCATGCGTCGGTCTGGCCGACCTTGAAGTGATCGAAGTACCGGCGCGTGTTCTCGACCAGCGGCGGCCGGCCCACGCGCGCGCTGTCCCAGCCGGTCGGCACCGGCGCAAACGCACCGTTGCGCACGATATGGAAGCGGCTCGACAGCTCGATGGGCTTGAACCCATGACCTTGCAGGTAGCGGATGCGTGGCGCGATGAACGTGCCGCCCACGGCCTTGCGCTCGCCCCACCGGACAGCATCGAAGCCATGCGCGCGCACCTGACGTGCACCATTCAGGACTTGATGCCCAAGCGGCACCTGCCGGAAGGGAGGCGCGATGCCGTTGCGCACAAGGTCCACTTCTCGGTTGACGTTCTTCACGAACAGCGACTGGTAGGCGCCCATGCCGCCTTCGTTCCACTGGTCGGCGATGTAGTTGACCGTGATGTAGCGGTTCAGGTTGTAGAGGTTGGGGAAGCCGATGTTTTCCTGGTCGCCATCGACAAAGCGTTTCGGACCAATGCTCCGCGTGTAGCGATCCGCCCAGGCTGTACCGAAGCGCGTGGCGTCCAGGCCCCGCGGGTAGGCGCGCTGGGTGTTGTCCCACACTAGCGTCGCGCCCCACTTGGTCGCGTCGAAGCCGGTCATGCTGAACGTGCGGTCGTAGCCCATCATGGGCTTGCCGTACCGGGTGTCCACGAACCACGTGGGGTACACCTGCCGCGACCCAAGCGTGACGTTTGGTCGGCCCACGCCCAGCGCGTTGAAGCCGGACACCGGCGCATCGCGCACGCCACCCTGCATGGCGGGCTTGCCGTAGGCGTCCCGCTTGAATCCTTCGGGCCTGATCTGGCGCAGGAAGTAAACCACCCAGGGCTTGCCGAACAGGCTGGCGCTGAACCCGGCCGGTTTGGTCTTGGTCAGCAGCAACTCCACATGCGCATTTCCGTAGCGCGCGAAGTCGGTGCCCGGCGTGATGGGGAAGGTCTGCGCAATCTTCGGCAGTCCAACCGTGGAGGCGTCAAACCCCTGGGTGAACGCACCCTGCGACACGTTCACGAGGTTGGCTGCGCCGATGTTCAGGCTGTCGATGCTCTCGGGGCTTACCGACTTGTCGGAACCCGCCCACACCATTTGGATCGCCGAGGCGTTGGGGGGGCTGTAGTTGCCCGACAGCTCCAGCGCCAGCCGACGCGCGTCCAAGTCAGGTGTGACGTGAGACTTCGCGCCGTACCGCGTCGCATCGAATCCGACGGGGTAGGCGGCCTGCGCCGCATTTTGCAGCGTGGCCGTGCCGATCTTGAGGGTTTCTCCGAGGGAGCCAAGGACCAGCGGCGACCCGGACAGCGGCATGGAAAGCGAAGTGCCTGCCGGCGAAGCATAGGCGCCCGACAGGTCAAGCAGCACGCTGGCGCCGTTCTCGCCGCGGTTGACTCGCAGTTTCGGCAGGAACGACAGCGAGTCGAAGCCCACAGGCCGCGCCGACAACGGCGACTCAACGTCAGCCGTGCCGAACAGCGAAGTCGCGCCAATGGTGGCGTGACCGACGAGCGGATTGCCGTCCAGGTACAGGCCAACGTTGATGCCGCCAGGTGCCGTGTAGTCGCCGGTCAGGTCCAGTGTGACGTTGTTGCCGCCGCCGCCGAAGTTGACCCGCGTGGACGGTCCGAACCCAAGCGAAGCAATGCCGGCCGGGTAGCTCGCCTGCGCCGCATTGGCAACGCCCACCGCTCCCATGCGCGACTGGTCGGCCAGCGTGGCGAGCAGCATGGGAGCGCCCGAGAGCGCCATCGACAGCGACGAACCGGGGACTGGCGTGTAGTCACCAGTCAGGTCGATGATGACGCTGGCGCCATTCTCGCCCGAGCCAACGCGAACAAGACCAACTTGGCCAGGGTCAATGCCGAACGTCGTGGCAGCATTCGCACTGTTGGTGACGCGCACCCCATCACTGGCAACACTGGTGTCGCCGAGCGTTACGCCGGTAATGAGGTACGTAGCCATGGCTACGGCGTGCTGCGCGCGTCAGCGTGGCGCTTGATTGCCTCGTCAGAAAGCGCAGCAGAATAGAACGCAACCTCCGCCATCATGCCGGCGAAGGCACCTTCCGGCGCGATCACACCCGAATCTTCGGCTACGCCGCCGACATGGGTGTGCCAGTAAGTGCTCATGTCGGTGTTGACCTCGTAATCCAGCAGAGAGGTCGTCAGGCTGACCGTCTCGACGGATGTCCCATCAATGAACAACGTGGCCTCGAATGCCTGCTTGTCTACACGGACCGCCACATGATGCGGCGCTTCCGTGTCATCGAACACGTGCGCGAAGTAGAAGTTTTCCGCACCGGATGCCGAATGCGTCACGTTGATTTTTCCGGCTACGTCCCGCGTCACCTGAATGCCCGTGCGGTTCTCACTGGTATTGGACGCCATGAACAACGTTTCTTCAGCCGCCGGAAGGGCATTCGACGGCTGCATGATGAACTCCATCACGTAGCCATATTGCGAGAACTGTGCGGCGCCATCCGAATCGAAGCGAATGTTGGAGGCGCCGTCGAACAGCGCTCCGTTCCCACCAGCCACGCCGGAGGGCTGCTGCCACGTCACCGTGCCGCTGGTATAGCCGGCGTACAAGTCCGAAGGGCGCAACTCAGTGCGCACGGTATCCGTCGTGCCAGCGGGGTCGCAGAGCCGGGCGTAGAAAGCCGGGCGATCAATGAGGACTTCACGCATGTAGCCTGTCGCCTTCGGCGTGACACCCACCATGAGCGCGTTGTAAAGGTCAGAAACATTTTCGGCTGTCAAGTCGAACGGGTACGCAGCGCACGGTCCTAGCGTACCGTCGATGCCGTTACAACCATAATAGTAATTTGCATTAGAGCTACCTTCGTATCCGATTATTCCGACAAAAATATTACGACCATAAGTATCGCTATTATACATTCCCCAATAACTATTTGTTCCGGCCAGCGCGTAATGCGCCACCTGTTCACCATTTACGTAAAGGAAGGCTTCAAGTCCGTAATTTATTACAACGACGCAATGACATACACCGGACAGCGTAGGTGTTTCGTTATCTGGCGTGAGACTTGAAAGATAGCTCCTCCAGTTAGATTGACTGCCGTTTCCATTATTTCGGAATAATGTAATCTCTTTTGTTGATGAATCAAACGATGCGTAAATTGGATAACTGTAGTAATAACCACTCTCGGTTTCAACTGCACGATCGTCTCTACATCCGGACAACCCCCACTCCACGCGGCCTTGCGATTCCCCTGCTGGTTTTAGGTTGTCAAAATCGGCAACAAACTCAAAGGACAAAGAAGTCGGATTCTGGTGCAGCTTGTCAACGGCGTCGGCCGCCGAATATCTCGTTTGCCGCTGACGCACTGCCAACTTCGTGCCGTTCATGTCAAGACCTGGAATATCCGGCGCGCCCGGTGTGATTGATGGCGCAAAGACCGGCTTGACAATGTTGGTTCCGCCTGCCCCGCGGCAGGTAGGGACTGCACTCGCGCAATACGGCGGCACCAGGTTCCCATCCTCGTCCGTGGACCCATCGAACAGCACTTCGGCCCCAAGATCGAACGCGAGCTTGCGCCAGTTGCCCCAATAATTCGCGCCTTGGTAGCCTGGCACCGGCTGGATGCGATCGCGGATGATGGCGTTCTTGTAGGGCGGGTTGTCCTCGTCCTGCGCCACCACCTGATAGTCGTTGGTGTCGGCGTTCAGGCCGTTGAACACGAAGCCGCCGTTCTCGTCGGTGACCTGGCGCGACACGTGCGCGCCATCCGTGCGGTCGTACAGGTTGACCGGGAAGCTCTGCTTGGCCACCCCGTCCTCGCTGACGATGCCGAAGATGGCGCCGATTCCGGGCTTATGCGGCATGGTGGGCCTCCTGCTCGGGCCATACGGGGTAGTCGTGGGCCTGCGCCCAGGTCATGTACTCGTTCATGCGCTTGGCCAATGCAGCCATGGCGGCATCCATCGGTTTGCCCTTCACGGCCTTCGTGATGAAGCGCGTGGCGCATTCCATGGGCGCGGCGAAGGCATCGGCATGCAGGCGCTCCATGGCGTAGCGCTGGAACGGCTCGTGCTTGAAGATGCGGCGCATGTGCGGCGCGGCCGGGTGGTCCCATTGCTGCTCGCCATCGGCCACGGCATCGACCACGGTGGCCGAATCGAACCCGCCTACGCCCAGCGTCTGCGGCGCCGGCTTGTCGGCGGCGGTTTCCGCCGGTGCCGGGTCGCCGGCCATGGTCACGTCAAAGCCTTGTGCCGCCTCACTTTCAGCCGGTGTTGAGGCGGTGCCAGGGACGGCGGCAAACTGGATCGGATTGCCGGACAGGGCCGCGGTGCGGTCCGCGCGCGCAATGGTCACTACGCACTGGATCGCGCCGTCAGGCTGCTCGACAAAGGCGGTGCGGGTTGCTTGGATCATGCTGTTCTCCGTGCGGCGCCGGTTCGGTCACGACGCCGCCAGTGCAAGCCGCGGTAGCGCATTGGCGATGCGTCAAGGGGCGTTAGGCCGCCGGCTCCATGAGGCCAGCCGCTTGCAACGCCGACACCAGGTCGGCGGCGAAGGTGCCGCTGGCCGGGTCCACGTAGGCGGCCGGCGTAATCGTGGCGTCATCGCCGGGATCGCCCTTGTCGCCCTGGTCGCCCTTCGGGATGCCGAAAGCAAACGTGCGGGCGGTGGATGTGCCACCAAGCTCAACGGTGGGTTCTGCGCCAGCCGCCAAGCCCGTGGCGGTTGCATTAGTGATGGTGGCCGAGGCGCCATCGTCACCGGGGGCGCCATCATCGCCCTTGGCGGCAATGAGCGCCCAGCCGGCGTTCGGTGTGGTGCCATCATCGGTCGGCGCAACGCCGTCGTTTGCCGGGTGATCCACTGTGGCCAGCCAGGACGAACCCATGTAGGCGGCAGCGTCGCCATCGGTATAGGCGGTGGTGCCGTCGTAGTCGCCGCGCCAGTTGATGCCACCGCCGTCGCCGCCACCACCGCCACCGCTGTTCGGCGTGCCAACGATCATGACCTGCGCGAACGTCTGGCGCTCGCTGTTGTACATGACGCCACCCATCGGCTGCCGTGCAGGCATGAGCGCCTTGACCTTGGTTGCCAAGCCGCGCGTGGTCGGGTCTTCCAGAATGAGGTAATCGCTAAGTGCCATGTCTGCGCGCTCCGGTCAGGGCTTGAAAATCTTGTTGGGACCGTTGTCCCACGTGACGATGATGTCGCCGCCATTCGGCGTGATCGGCAGGCCGGTGGCCGTGTCGATGTAGGCCAGCAGCGGGCTATCAGTGGGGTCGGTCACGCTCTTGTAGAGGATGATCGACTCGATGCTTGCGCCGCTGACGCTGGAAAACGTCACGTCGTTGGCATCGGCGGCGCCGGAGGTGATGGCCTTGGCAGCCAGCGCCACAGGACCAGCAATCACGCCGGCCTGGCAGGCGTTGTAATACTCGTGCGTGGACAGGTTCACCGTGTAGGTGCCGTTGTCCACCAGCACGCAGTTGAACGTGTCGTTGATCCAGTCGAACTGGCCACGCAGCAGACGTTCGCGGGCCATGTCGTAAAGTGCGTTTGCCATGAGGCTGTCTCCTGCGTGCTACCAGTAGTGGGGTTTGCTGATGGTGGGGCGGTGCCGCAGTTGCTTGCGGCGCACGTTCAAATCGATCTTTTCGCCGAACGCCAGGGTGAACCGGGCATCGTTGGTCGCGGCCTTCTGGTCGTCCTGCGCATCGCTGTCGCGCGTGGAGTAGCCCAGGTACAGCATCCAGTACAGAAGGTCGGTGTGGCGCGATGGGTTGATTTCAGGACTGTCGTTGTTCGGGTCGGCCATCGGTTGCAGCGGCCGGCGGTACACGGTCAGGTCCAGGTACGGTTCGTAGCTCGTTCCGGTGAGGTCTGCCGGGTCCGGTGCCTCACGGTCCAAGACAAGCGCCAGCTTTGCGCCAGCGTCGATGACGGCATACGCCTGCGGGATGCCGGGATTGTGGTGACGGCAGGCAAGCTCGATTTCATCGGGTGCGCGGTGCAGGGGGTCGTGCATGCCGCGCACGGTCGCGGACACCACGTCAATGACGCGATCGTCCAGCAGGTAGGTCTTGACGCCAGTCGTCAACGAGACCCGGCAGATTTCTTCGGTGGTGCTGTCCATGAAGCACCTGGACCGCTCCGCGGCCTCCTTCTCGGCCTCGTTGGCGAACGCGGTCACTTCCTCGTCGTCATGCAAATACGGGTCCGCGCGGTCATCCGCGCGAACCCGGTACGTTGCAATGAGGCCGGCGAGGTTCACGGGTTACTCCGCGTCGTCGTTCGGCTCGTCACCGGCTTCCAGCTCGGCCTGCACCTCGTTCCACAGCTCGTCACGCTCGCTGCGCTCGACGTTGAAGCCGACCTGCTTGGACAGCCAGTTGATGTTGGGAACGCCGGCCTGGGTGAAAGCGTCCTCGTAGCCTTCCGCGCCGTCGTCGGCGCCCAGGGCCTCGATGATCTTGTCCTTGATACGGTCGCGGCGGATAAACGCATCGGCGCCATCCGGTACTTCCGGTTCCTGCATCTTGGCGGCCGGCATGTCGCCGGTCAGGCAGCCGGCGCGCACGGCGGCACGGTTGAACTTCGGCGGCAGGGTGCGCGGTTCGGCGCCTACGACAGCCACAGCGCCGTCGGCATGCGTGATGCGGATCGGCGTTCCGTCCGGCGAGTAGAACTTGAGCTTCTTGGAAGCTGGCATGATTGTCTCCTTGGTGTGATGGACGCGCCTGGTACTGCCTGACGCGCATGAAAGGCGCCGGGGCATGCCCGGCGCCTCCGGTTGCTACGTCAGTCCTGCGTCCACTCGGCCTTGCCGGCGACCACGTACTGGATCGTCACGAACGCCTTGCCGGCCGTCGCATCGGCGCCCGCGGTCACGCGGCTGATGACGATGGGCGGGGTAGCGCCGCTGTCGCTGGACGTGTGCTGGTAGCCGGTGGCGGTCAGCGCGCTCAGGCCGGTCGTCTGCGCATCCTTGGCCGCCATGTAGCGGTCAGTGTCGTCGGCGGTGCCAACGGCAAGGGTGTCGCTGGTGGCGGCATTGAATGCTTCGGTGACGTTGACGGAGCCGGCGATGACCTGCGCGCCATCCGGCAACGCCACTTCGACGGCGTTGTCGTTGGCGTCGAAGTCGGCCGCGGTCAACTCGATGTGGGCGGCGGCAACGCACTGGCGGCCGTCCTGGTTGGGAATGAAAGTCATGGCAATTCACCTCTGCTTGGATGGGTTGCTGGCACCAGGGCGCTCACGCGCCCCGATGCCGTGCCGGTTACTGGAGGTAGTGGTCCACAGCAACGGTGCCGAAGTCCTCAACGGACTTGTCGTAGATGCTGTAGAACTGCGGCTTGAGCACCCCGAACATCTTGTCCACGCTGATGCCCTGCTTGGACTTGTAGTCGAAGAACTCCTCGTCCCAATCCGGGGTGCCGAGGTCGGCCATGCCCAGCGCCTGCGCGCCGCACAGCAGCGTGCGAGTGCCGTCCACGTTGCCGTCCGCGCCCCACTTGTTGCCCGCGGCCGCGCCCTTGGTGTTGTAGACCAGGCGGTGTTCGTGCAATACGGCGCCGTCGATGGTCACGGTGGAGCCGGTGAACCACGGGTTCTTCATGCTGCGGGGAGCGCCGGTGACGACGGCACGCTGGTAGTCCGGGTCTTTCTTGAGCTGCGCCAGCGTGCCGGGCTTGACCAGGAGCACGTAGTACTCCTTGCCACCCTCGTTCAACGGCTTGACGTAGTGGTCCTTCGCGTAGGCGATCAGGTCCACGATCATCTTGTAGTTGGCGAGGTAGCTGTTGGTGATCTTGGTGTCATCGCCATCCTCCAGCGAGGTGCCATTCCAATTCAGATGGCGCTTGGCGGTCGGTGCATGCACATCGGCAGCGAACGACAGGCTGGGGAACGGCGAATTGCCGCGCGGCGCGCCATCGTTGCGATAGGCGAAGCTGACGCCGGACAGCGCCAGGAACACGAGCTGGTCGATGCGGTTGGCCAACCAGTAGGCCAGCTTGTCGCGGCCTTGCTCGCGGAACTTGATGACGGTCTTTTGCTCGGCCAGCTTGCCCTTGTTGCGAACCTGGTGCGACAGCAGGTCAATCTGGATTTCCTGCGAGTAGGCATTCATCGATTCCTCGTTGCCTTCTCGCTGGTTATCGCCGATCACGCCATCTTCAACCAGGTCGGCGACAAGCTGCATAAGCACCTTTTCGCCCTTTTCGGTCTTGGTCAGCTCGGTGACGCGCTGGATCATCGCGCCTTCACCCTTGCCAAGGAACCGCTTGGTAAACATCTTGTCGCGGGCGGCGCTCCACACGTCGCGCGACCACACGATCTTCTGACGCGGCGTAAGCGCCGCAAAATTGGTAACGGCCATGGTGGCGTCTCCCATGAATGAGGTATGGACTGGCACCGCCTGAAAAGGCGGTCTGCGTTGAGGCGGTAGGCGCCTCGTCCACCCTCTTGACGCTCGGGCCGAGCTGGAACGCGAAGGGAGCGACCCGCGGCTTGTGGGGCGCCGCTGCCCCTTGCTACTTGAGGATGGGCGGGAGGGGTTGCCTCCCGCCGTCCTACTGCACTTCCCTTTCTACGGGTTTGGCGTGCTTATCGTGATGCGGAATCGAGCCGCCCTTCCATTCGCCTTTCGGCTCCCCGGACTATCTGGTGACCAGCGCCGGGTTTGCTTGGTTATGCCCTTTACACCATCACGAAACTGGTTGCAGAGGCCGGACTCGAACCGGCGACCTTCGGGTTATGAACCCAACGAGCTGCCGCTGCTCTACTCTGCGGTTCCGATCATGCAACAACTTCGGCGAACGTGCAAGCTACGCGACGGCATCTCCGCGCGCCTTGGCCTTCACGTCCTCCGGCAGGGCGTCGAACTTGTCCTCGTCCATGTTCTCGAAGTCCAGCTTGCCCACGTCGATGGTTTCCCGGTTCGCCGTGCCGGCCTTGGCGGTCTGCGGCGGCTGTGCCCGTGCAGCCCTGGCGTTTCGGAGCACCTTCTTGGCGTCGCGCACGTTCGTCTTGGGCGCGCCCTCGCCGGAGTTGTCGCCGCCGGCGTACTGCGGGCACACCTTGCCTACAGCCTTGGCAAGCGCTTCCGGCAGGTCGTCGCCCTTGGACATGTAGTGATTGCGGTACATCATCACTTCGTCCAGGGCCTCCGGGTTGAAGTCCTCGGAGCCATCGTCCAGGAACGTGTACTTCTCGAACGCCTCGGCCACCACGCGCTCGGTGGCGGTTTTCTGTTGGGCGGCTTGGAAGTCGGACAGCGCCTCCTTGCGCGCGGCGGCCCGGATGGTGTTGTTCCGGTGTTCCTCGATTTCCATGTCGATTTCCGCGGCCTTGTCCTCGTCACCTTCCAGCAACGCGGAATTGCGCTCGCGGACCTTGGCTTTCAGGTCGAATGCCGGGGTTTCTTCCTCGGACGGCTCCTGGCCGGCGGTAGCCTGCGACGCCGGGATGCGGCCAGATGCCACGGCTTCCAGCACCTGCATGAGCTGCTGGTTCTGCGCCGTGACCTCGGCCAGTCGGGCGTAGGGGACCGTCTTGGGCGTCTTGCCGCCTTCATCGTCGGCCAGCGAGGCAAGGAACTCGGGGTCCGTTTCGTCGCCGCCTTCGCCTTCGGCATCCGGTTCGCCGGCGTCGCTGCCGTCGTCGTCGGCGTTACCGTCGGTCACCTCGTCGCCGCGGTCCTCGGTTTCGTCGTCATCCACTTCGTCGCCGGCGTGAACCGCATTGCCGTCCTCGTCGTCCAAGCCGTCCTCGGCCTCGTCGCTGATGTTGAAGTCTGTAGCCATGGTTTATTTGCCTCCTTGGAGATTGGCGTGGGTGGCCTTGGCGGCCTGTAGTTGCCGCTTGGCTTCGGCGCGAACCTTGGCCATGAGCGGCTTGTTCTTGCGGATTTTGTCCGCCTGCGAAAGGGTGCTCAGGGCATCCCGGATTTCCCAATCGTCCCAGCCGGATTTGCGCTCGGCGGACGGTTTGTGTGATGCAATGCTGGCCATGACGGCGTTCTCCTATGCGGGGGTCTGCGGTCCGGCCTCGATGCCGGTGTCGATGCCACGTTGCGGGTTGTCCGGCGTGGCGGGGTTGGTGTTCTCGGGCGGCGGCTGAACCTGCCCGCTGGCAGAGGCGGCAACCGCCTGTTGCGGCTCGCCATAAATCGGCGCCGGATCGGCGTCCTTGAAGCCGGCCGACTTGGCGATGGTGTCGGCGATCGGCGACACGGCCGGCTCCTGCGCGATGATCTGCGCCGTGCGGATCGCACTGAACAGGGCCTCCACGTTCTTGGCCGTGGCCTGGGCAGCGGCCAGCGACGCGCGCGCCTGGTCGGCAGCGGCCTTGGCCTCGGCCACCGGGTCGGTCTGTTGGCTTTCCTGCATGCGCTCGATGATTTCCGACTTGTCGGCCAGGTTCGAGTAGCGCAGCACAACGTCGTCCGGGATGGAAATGCCCAGCTTGCGCATGTCCAGCGCCTGCTGGAACTGGCTGTTCTCGTAGGTGATCTGCGCTGGCTGCTCGGTGATGACTACCTCGTACTCGCCGATGGTCAGGTTGTTCAGCACCTCGCCGGACACCTCGTCCACCCAATTGGTGCGCAATTCCTCGGTGCCCTTCTGGCCGTTGGGCTGCATCTTGGTGATCTGCCACACCCGCGGCTCGTCGTAGAAGGTCTGGATCATTTCCAGCCAGCGCTGGGCCAGCATGTGCCGGGTGCGCGACAGGTTGTCCAGCGGGATTGCCAGGGACATTTGTGAGGCGAATTGCAGGGACTGGACGGCCAGGCCCGACTGGTTGGAGCCGCCGGTGCCGCGCATGGCGTCGTTCATGCCTGACATCATGCGAATCTTGTTGCTGCCCATCTCGACAAGGTGCTCGATGCCGGAGGGCACGCTGTTCGGCTCGATCTTCTTGGGCGGCGTCGAACCCTTGCGGTACTCCATGACCACGCCGGTACGCCCGCCGTTTTCCTCCAAGTCCTCGGTCGTCATGTTCGTGAGGCTGTTTTGCTCGACCGTGTAGCCGCTATTGGCGGTGCTGTTGACGATGTGCAGGTACTGCGACACCGACTTGTTCAACAACTCCTGCGGTCCCACAAGGTCATCCACGCCGCCCTTGGTATGGCCGCGACGGAAGTACGGGAAGTAGGGAACGACGGTGAAGTGCTGGTAGGGCGACCAGTCATCGTGCAGCAGCACATCGCAGCCGGCGCTGACGGTCCAGCGCACGCGGCGGGTAGGACGCATCATGATGATGCAGCCCTGGGCGCGCCACTGCGCCAGCTTCTCGGGACTGGCCAAGGCGGCAATGCGAATATCGCCAGTGGGGTACACGACAACGCGGGTGCTGGTCATCTTCCAGTGCTGGCGGTCGATGATGCGCACGCGCGCCACGCCGGCCTCGCTGAAAAAGGCGTCGTACTCGCGGCTGTAGTCCCACTCGTCGTCGCCGAACTTGTTGCGCGGCACCTCGTTCATGTCCTCGCCGAAGTCCCGCTCGGCAATCTGCGGACCACGCTGCTCGATCTTGCGGCGCGCGGCCGTGCCGTACATGGCCTCGATCTCGTCGTAGGTCAGCCAGCGCGTGATAATCACGTCCTGCCAATCGTCCGGGTCGTAGCTCTTGGCGTCGGGGTCGGGGATCACGTCCATCGGGTCCAAGTCCCACAACCCGATTTCGCCCTGCATGCTGTCGCCGAATGACAGGCGCGTCTCGTAGAACCCGCGCTGCTGCACCAGTCCATCGGTGAACACCTGCGTCTCGTGCCAGGGAAACTTCACGTTGTCGGCAATCTGCATCGTGACCTGCGACAGCACACTGGCCGTTTCCTCGCTGGCGCCACGCGCGCGCGGCCGGAAGGCGATGTCCACGCGGTTATTGACCTGATAGCCAAGCGCCGTGTTGATCGCGTCGGCAATCTCGTTCAGCTCGATGCACTTACGCCCCTCGACTTCCTCCATGTACCGCTTGTCGTCGGGCAGCCACTGCCGGCCGCCACCCATGTACATGTCCTCAAGCCGCTTGGCCCACTCGCAGTAGTCGGTGTGGCCGCGCTGCTTGCAGTACCAGTAGCGGTCGAAGTTTTGGCGCGCGGGATCGCGCGTGCCACCGGACCGGCGACGGGTCGGCGTGGTGTCGGCTTGTTCTGCGAGTGCTGCTGGCATGATCTTGGTCCCCGTCGCTTACGCGGCCATGGGTGAACGGTGTTGGCGCGCACGCTGCCGAAGCTTGTTGCGCCAGGTGTCTTGCTTCTGTCGGGTAGGTGCGACCGGCGAAGTGAACGTCAGCGCCAGGCCATCGGCGCCGTCTGGCGAGGCCAGGTCGCGCTTCTTCATGTCGTCCTTGCTCTCCAACACATAGCGCTGCTTGTCATCGAAGCCGTATTCCGGCTCGGTCAGCTCGGTCTCAAGCTCGGAATCTGCAACCAGGCAGCCGCCATCCTTGATCCACTCGCGCATGCGGAACCAGATTTCCGACCGGCGATTGCGGAAACGCTCGGGCTGGTCAGGCGATTCGCCGACCTGGACACCGACCACCATGTGATAGCCAAGCTGGTGCAGGCGATCGACCACGCCCCATCCGATGCCGGTGGCGTCCACGAACACAATGTCGGGGTTCCAGTCGTCGATTTCCTCGGCGACGTGGCTGGCAAGCTGCATCGTGTCGGGTATGCGCATGCGCTTGATGGGCGCAGTCCACGAACCTTGCCGCTTGACAATGGTGCTCTGGTCGCTGCCGTGACGTGCAACGTCCACACCCATGACCTTGCCGGCATGCTCGTAGCCCTTCGGCTCGCGGCGCATGGCGCGCGCCACGGTCTCCAAGTCGATGAACTGCAAGTTGCCGGCGCGAGGGAACAGGCCACGCACGCGCACGCGCACGAAGTCCGAGTCCTCACCCCACGCTTCTACCCACTGGTCCAGTAGCTTGCGGTTGGCCATCTTGGCCGTGCGGCTGTCGATGTGCCGCGTTTTCCACATGTGCTTGAACTTGCCGAAGCACTGGGCGAAGCGGCCGGTGGTGCGGGTCGGGTTGCCGAAGGCGATCCACATCGCGCCAGGCGTCGTCATCGCGCCGTCCGTGACCTCCCAAATCACGTCATCGATCGAACTGGCCTCGTCGTAGATGACCAGCACGTGTTCCTCGTGCGCGCCGGCGAAGTTTTCGGGCGCGCTCTTGGACCATGGGATCGCGTGGGCAAACCACGTCTCGGGGAACAAGACGTGTTCCAGCTTCGTGGCGGTCCAGAAAAACCAGTGCCCGCACAGGCACATCTTCCACCACTTGGCCAACTCTCGCCACGTCTTGCCGGTGAGCTGGTCCTTCTTGCCGGCGGTGACGATGATCTGTGGGTGCTGCCTGGTGGCGATGAACCACAGGATGATCCACGAAATAAGCGCGGTCTTGCCGATGCCGTGACCGGACGCGACGGCCTCAAGGATCGGCATGGCGTCCTGCACGCTCATGCCATCCTTCACGGCCTGGCCAATCTCGTTCATCACGTCGCGCTGCCAGTCGTCAGGGCCGTCCTGCTTGGCAAGGCGGGTACCTTCCTTACCCCACGGGAACGCGAACAACACGAAGCCAAGCGGGTCGGCGTAGAACTCACCGATCCGCTCTGCCAGCTCCAGGTCGTGCTTGCTCATGCGCTTGCGCGCGCTGACGGCACTAGGGCTGGTGGTCGATCGTGCGGCGCCCTGCGATGACACGCGCGATACCCTCCCCCAATGCCCTCATGAAGTCCTCGGCGGCCACCCCTGGCGCGTCGTCGTCGGCCTTGCCGAACAGGCCGGCATGCTTGCCCAGCTTCTCCAGCGCGCCGGATTTGCTCTCGAAGCGCACTTCGCGCTCCACGCTCTCACCGTCCTCGCCGAACGTCGAACGCTTGACCTTGTAGCTGCTGATTGCCCGGCGGGTGTCCACGGAAATCTTGTGCAGCGGCAGGATGTCCCCGTCGTCGTCGGTGATGCTGCCAATGTCCACGAAGCCGATGCGCGCCAGCTCACCCAGCACCTTGCGCTGGGTAATTTTCAGCTCGTGCAACAGGTCATCGCGGATTTCCTGGATGCGCGACTTCACCCATGGCTCTTGGTACAGCCGCAGGCCCATGACGGTCAGGCTCTGGCGGTTCTTGCCGTTGTAGCCGGCAGCCTCGGCAGCGTCGGCGATGTTGCCGTGCGCTACGTAGGCTTGCGCGAAGGTCTCGCGCTTGGCCATGTCAGCCTCGGACAGGAACGCGGGGTCGATCAACTCGCGCGGCACATGCCCGCCTTGAGTGGTCGTCGTCGGTGCTGCCTCGGCAGGTC
>CAZSOU010000045.1:0-18508 GCA_964608595.1 uncultured Rhodanobacteraceae bacterium | reverse complement strand
GGTGCTGGAAGTGGACAAGCAGGGCCGCATCCGCCTGTCCATGAAGGCCGTGACTGAAGAAGAGAAGGCCGACGCCTGATCGGTTGCCATCGTTGTTGCTTGATGAAAGCCCGGTACCGCAAGGTGCCGGGCTTTTTGCTGCTTTCGATTCGGTTCCTTGATCGACATTGGTGCGGGTACCGGACGGGTATCATCGTGCCGGCCGGTTCTGCCCGCGGCTGATTCGGGCGTTGCGGGCCGCTGCAACCTGGTGGCATGAAGAACGTCACGAGGCTGTCATGTCCGCGAGTCAGCATGGGCGCCATGAACGGCACCATTGGTTCGCACCAATCGCCGCCCGGAAAGCTGCCAGCGACGCTGTGGATCGGCGGCTTCCTCGGGGCGATGACGCTCGGTTTGGCGGTCGTGTTGTGGCACCTGGCATCCTCCCCCGGTCAGTTGGGCGCAGCCGGTCGCCATTCGTTTGCCAGGACGTGGCACGGACGCGATTCCACGGCGATCGGGGATCTGGTTCGTTGGCGCGGAAGCGATGGGGTGGAGCGACTTCTGGTCGCCAACGGACAACGCGATGCCATCGTGGTCTATGCGGCAGCTACCGGTGAGCCGCTGGCAATGACGGTCGGGGGACGTTTCGAGGACATCAGCGGACTGGCGCTTCGAGGTAATCGACTGTTTGTCATCGATCTGGGGCGCCGTCGGGTGCAGGCGCTGAGCCTGCCCGATCTCCACACGTGCCCACTGGCGGATGACGGAGGGACCGGACTTGCCTGCCGACAACCTTTGCGGTTGATCGGCCAATGAAAGCCCGGGAAAGCAGGGCAGCTGACAAGACAACGGGGCCGCGCGGCCCCGTTGTTCGTGTCGTGATTCATGACGTCGGTGCTCAGGAAGCCAGCAGTTCCTGCATGGTCCTGGACAGCTCGCCTTCGTTGACCGGCTTGGTGACATAGCCCTTGGCGCCCTGACGCATGCCCCACACGCGGTCGGTATCCTGATCCTTGGTGGTCACCAGCACGATCGGAATATGCGCGGTTTCGGCGTCCTTGCTGATCGAACGCGTGGCCTGGAAACCATTCAGGTTGGGCATGACCACGTCCATCAGGATCAGGTCGGGTTTTTCGGCCTTGGCCATTTCGACACCGGCAGCGCCGTCTTCGGCGGTGAGGGCTTCGTGCCCCAGTTTTTCGACGATGCGCTTGATGCCGAGAAGCTGGGAAGGTGAATCGTCGACGATCAGGATACGGGCCATTGGATATTCCCCAAGTGATGAACTGCAAAACGATTTTAGAGTACCTGACGAAAATTTCCAGTTCTGTCAGGTGATGAAAATATCAATATGAAACAAATAGTTGCTATTGATATGTAATGTTCTTTAATGGTTGGTCAACGACCGATGGTCACTACCGTACGCCCAAAGGAGTCGCCCGCCAACATGCGTTGGAAAACGTCGGGCAGCTGCTCCAGTGTCACGGTATCGGCATGAATATCGGCAAGATGTGCGGGTTTCCAGTCCGAGGCAAGATGCTGCCAGATCGATTCGCGTATGTCGCGTGCGGTTCCGGCGGAGGCGATGCCAAGCAGACTCACACCGCGAATGATGAACGGCATGACGGTCGTCGACAATTTCGCGCTGGCAGCCAGACCGCAACTGGCAACGTTGCCGTACGGTTCGATCGAGGCGAGCAGTGAGGCCAGCATCTCGCCGCCGACGGTATCCATGGCGCCGCCGAACCGGGCCGATACCATCGGCTTGCCGCCGGTGTCGATGGCGTCACGAGCAAGGCACGCCGTCGCGCCCAGTCGTTTCAGAAAATCGAAGTGATCGGTCTTGCCACTGACGGCATGCACATCGAAGCCGGCGCGCGTGAAGATGTCCACCGCCAACATGCCGACGCCGCCGGTCGCGCCGGTCACGGCTATCGGACCCGTGCTCGCCGTCTGGCGGTTTTCCAGCATGCGAAACAGACCCAGCGCGGCGGTGAAACCGGCGGTGCCCAAAATCATGGATTCCTGCAGGCTCAGGCCGGAGGGCAGGGGAATGGTCCAGGCCGCCGGTAAACGCGCAAACTCGCCGTAGCCCCCATCGCGGGTTTCGGACAGACCGCAACCCGTGCACAAGACGGGATCGCCCTCTTTGAATCCGGCGTCGGTGGAGGCGACGACATGGCCGGCGACGTCAATACCGCCGACAAGTGGGAAACGACGCAGGATCCTGCCTTTGCCCGTACCAGCAAGGGCGTCCTTGTAGTTGACGCTGGAGCAGGCAACCTTGATGACCACTTCGCCCGCCGACAGATCGTCCATGCGCATGTTTTCGATGCCGGCACGGTAGCCGTCATCGTCGCTGTGGATGCGAAAGGCGTGGAATGCGTCGGGTTTCATGGCTGCATCAAGTTGCTCCACCGTCATTCCGGCATGTGCCGGAATGACGATGATGCATCGTACGCGTCGTCACCGGCGTATCAGTTTGCCTTGTGAATCGCACGCTTGTCGACCGAAAGTGCCGCTTCGTGCACGACCTCGGACAAGGCCGGATGGGCGTGGACAATGCGTGCGATGTCCTCGGCGGCACCCTTGAATTCCATTGCCACGATACCTTCGTGCACCATTTCGGAGACCACCGGGCCGACCATGTGCATGCCGAGGATGCGGTCGGTTTCGGCGTCGGCAATCACTTTGACCTGGCCGACGGCTTCGTTCATGGCCACGGCGCGCCCGTTGGCGGAGAACGGGAAGCTGCCGGTCTTGTAGTCGAGACCTTCGTCCTTGCACTGTTGTTCGGTCTTGCCGACCCAGGCAATTTCCGGCTCCGTGTAAATGACGTACGGAATGGTGTCGTAGTTGCAGTGGCCGGATTTGCCGGCGATCAGTTCGGCAACCATGACGCCTTCTTCGGAACCCTTGTGTGCCAGCATCGGGCCGCGCACGCAATCGCCCACGGCCCAGACGCCGTCGACGCCGGTCCAGCAATGCTCGTCGACTTCGATGCGGCCGCGGTCGTCGGTCTTGACCTCGACGCCGTCGCCCAGAAGGTCGGCGGTGTAGGCGCGGCGGCCGACGGCGACCAGCAGTTTGTCGACGCTGAGCTTCTGCTCGCCGTCCTTGCCCTCGTAGGTGATCTCGACCTTGTTCTTCTTGACGTCGGCCTTGCTGACCTTGGCACCCAGCTTGATGTCGAGTCCCTGCTTCTTGAATTCGCGCGCGGCGACCTTGGCGATGTCCTTGTCGGCGGCGGCGAGAAAATCGGGCAAGGCCTCCAGGATGGTGACTTCACTGCCGAGACGGTTCCACACGCTGCCGAGTTCCAGGCCGATCACCCCGGCGCCGATGACGGCCAGCTTGCCCGGTACCTTGTCGAATTCCAGCGCGCCGGCATTGTCGACGATGTGTTTGCCGTCGAATTTGGCGAACGGCAGTTCCACCGGCACCGAACCGGAAGCGAGAATGACGTTGGTGGCTTCCAGGGTTTCGCTGTTGCCGTCCTTGCCGGTGACTTCGACTTTGTTGTTCTTGAGCAGTTTGCCCTTGCCGAAATACGAGGTGACTTTGTTGCCCTTGAACAACATGCCCACGCCGCCGGTGAATTGTTTGACGATCTTGTCCTTGCGACCGACCATCGTGCCGACGTCGATTTTCGGATCTTTGGCGCTGATGCCGTGGTCGTCGAAATGTTTGGTCAGATTCCAGAATTGCTTGGACGAATCCAGCAACGCCTTGGACGGAATGCAGCCCACGTTGAGGCAGGTGCCGCCAAGTGCCTGCTTGCCATCCTTGCCTTCGAAGGCGTCGACGCAAGCGGTTTTCAGCCCCAGCTGGGCGGCACGAATCGCGGCCACGTAACCGGCAGGGCCGGCGCCGATGACGATGACATCAAATTTTTCGCTCATGGCGTATCTCGCTTTCTTTGCCCCAGTCCCGCCGGTCGAGGGCGGCCGGAGGGGCCGGGTGAGGGTACGGGCGGAGCAAGGCGTTGCGGTTTCACCGAACCCTGGCCCCGATCCCTCTCCCGCGGGAGAGGGACTTGAGTGCTTACAGGCCCAGCAGCATGCGGTGCGGGTTCTCGAGCTGGTCCTTGATGTCCACCAGGAACAGCACGGCGTCTTTGCCGTCGATGATGCGGTGGTCGTAGCTGATGGCGATGTACATCATCGGCGCAGCAACGACCTGACCGTTTTCGACCACGGCGCGATCCTTGATGGTATGCATGCCGAGGATGGCGCTTTGCGGCGGATTGACGATCGGCGTGGACAGCAGCGAACCGAAGGTGCCGCCGTTGGTGACCGTGAAGGTGCCACCCTGCAGGTCGTCCAACGTCAATTTGCCGGCACGCGCGCGTGTGGCGAAGTCGGCGATGGATTTCTCGATTTCGGCGAAGCTCATGTCCTGCGCATCGCGCAGCACCGGCGTGACGAGGCCCTTGTCGGTCGACACGGCGATCGAGATGTCCTGATAGCCGTGATAGATGATGTCGCTGTCATCCACCGAGGCGTTGACCACCGGATGACGTTTCAATGCTTCGCACACGGCCTTGACGAAAAAGCTCATGTAGCCGAGCTTGATGTCGTGGGTCGCCTTGAACTGCTCGCCGAAGTCCTTGCGCATCTGCTTGACCTTGGCCAGGTTCACCTCGTTGAACGAGGTCAGCATGGCGATGGAGTCCTTGGACTGCATCAGGCGTTCGGCAATGCGCTTGCGGATGCGCGTCATCGGCACGCGCTCTTCCGGGCGCGAGCCGGCGGCGGCCGGTGCCGGAGCGGGCGCCGGGGCGCTCTTCGACTGGCTGGAACCGGATTTCTTGAACTTGACCAGATCTTCCTTGGTCACCTGACCGTTGCGGCCGGTACCTTCGACCCGTGAGACGTCGATGCCTTCTTCATCGGCAAAGCGGCGGGCGGCCGGCGACAAGTCGGCATCATCGTTGGACGTGCCCTTGTCAGCGGGTTTGTCCTGCTTGGACTTGCTCTTCGAGTCGTCTTTCTTGTCGGCCTGCTTGTCTTCCTTGCCGTCGTCCGAGGCTTTGTCGTCGGACGATGGTGCGGGGGCGGAGGCGCCTTCCTCGATGAGGGCCAGCACCTGCTCGCTGGTCACGGTATCGCCGGATTCGAACTTGATTTCCTTGAGCACGCCATCGACCGGGCAGGGGACTTCCAGCACGACCTTGTCGGTTTCCAGGTCGACGAGGTTTTCGTCGCGACTGACGGCGTCGCCGACTTTCTTGTGCCAGTCGGCAATGGTGGCGTCGGAAACCGACTCGGGCAGGACCGGTACTTTCAGTTCGGTGGCCATATCTCAGTGTCCTTTGGGGGATGCTTGGTGTGATGTGTTGACAAGAATAATGCAGAGGCCGCCCGCAGGCGGCCCGTGGTCATTCGGAGGTGTGTTGGGTGTCGATGGGGGCCGTGAGTGCCTGCTCGACCAACGCCTTCTGTTCGGTGATGTGGGCCTTGAAGTGACCGGCAGCCGGCGATGCGGAGCGCGCACGGCCCGCGTAGGACAGTGTGTGCTTGTCGGAAACGCAAGCTTGCAGGTGATGGCGTATCTGGAACCAGGCGCCCTGATTCATGGGTTCTTCCTGGCACCAGATGACTTCCTCGGCGCCGGTGTACCGGGCCAGCTCCGCCTTCACCAGTTCGCGCGGGAACGGGTAAAGCTGCTCCACACGCACGATGGCGACATTGTCCAGTTCGTCTTTTTCGGCAGACTCGAACAAGTCGTAGTAGACCTTGCCCGAACACAGCACAACGCGCTTGATCTTCCTGGACGGCTTCAGGCGCTGGTCGCCGATGACGTTCTGGAAACTGCCCTTGGCCAGTTCATCCAGACTGGATACGGCCAATTTGTGGCGCAGCAGCGATTTGGGCGTCATCACCACCAGCGGCTTGCGCACTTTGCGCAGCATTTGTCGGCGAATCATGTGGAATGTCTGCGCCGGCGTGGTGGGCACGCACACCTGCATGTTGTTCAGTGCGCACAGCTGAAGGTAGCGCTCCAGGCGCGCCGATGAATGCTCGGGGCCCTGGCCTTCGTAACCGTGCGGCAGGTACAGCACCAGACCGCACAGACGGTTCCACTTGGACTCGCCGGCGCTGATGAACTGGTCGATGACCACTTGCGCACCGTTGGCGAAATCACCGAACTGGGCTTCCCAGATGGTGAGCGTCTCGGGATCGGCCGTGGCATAGCCGTATTCGAACGCCATCACCGCTTCTTCGCTCAACAGCGAGTCGATGATTTCCACATCACGTTCGGAATCGATGTGGTCGAGCGGAATGTCCGTTTCGCCGGTGTCCTGATCGTGCAACACGGCGTGGCGATGGAAAAAGGTGCCGCGGCCGGAATCCTGCCCGACCAGGCGCATGTCGTAACCTTCGCTGATGAGACCGGCGTAGGCCAGGTTCTCGGCGAATCCCCAGTCCAGCGGTTTCTCGCCGGCGGCCATCTTCCGGCGTTCCTGGTAGATGTGCTTGACGCGCGCGTGCAGCGTGATGTTTTCCGGCACCGTCAGAATGGTCGACGCCAGCTTTTCCATGGTTTTCCGGTCGATACCGGTGTCGATGGCTTCGTCGAGCGTGCCGCCGATGTGCTTGCTCCACTGGAAAGTGGTGCCGCCCTGTTCGGTGGCCAGATCCGTGACCGGCTTGCCCTCGTCGAGATCCTTGCGATACGTGTCGACCATGTCCGTGGCCGTTTTTTCCTCGATGACGCCGGCCTTTTCCAGACGTTCGGCGTACACCACGCGCGGTGTCGGGTGCTTGCGGATGATCTTGTACATCAACGGCTGCGTGGCGGCAGGCTCGTCGGCTTCGTTGTGACCGTTGCGGCGATAGCACACAAGATCGATCACCACGTCTTTCTTGAACTGGCGGCGGAATTCGAAAGCCAGTTTGGCCACCTGCACCGCGGCTTCCGGATCGTCACCGTTGACGTGGAAAATGGGTGCGTTGACGAGCTTGGCCACATCCGTGCAGTACAGGGTCGAGCGCGCGTCCTGCGGGTTGGACGTGGTGAACCCGACCTGGTTGTTGATCACGATGTGCACGGTGCCGCCGACACCGAAACCACGGGTCTGCGACATCTGCAGCGTTTCCATGACCACGCCCTGCGCGGCAAAGGCGGCATCACCGTGGATCATGACCGGCAACACCTCGCCCTGCGCTTCATCGTGGCGGCGAGTCTGACGCGCTCGCACGGAACCGGCGACGACGGGGTCGACGATTTCCAGGTGCGACGGGTTGAAAGCCATCGCCAGATGCATGTTTTCGCCGCCCGGCGTGGTGACGTCGGCGGAAAAACCCATGTGATACTTGACGTCGCCGGAGTAGTCCGGATCGTCGGGGTGATGATATTTTCCCTCGAACTCGTCGAACAGCTCCAGCGGCGGCTTGCCGAGCGTGTTGACCAGTACGTTCAAGCGTCCGCGATGGGCCATGCCGATGACCATTTCGCTCACGTTGTCTTCGCCACCGCTGCGTATCAGGGTGTCGATTATCGGGATGAGACTGTCGCCGCCCTCGAGGGAAAAGCGCTTCTGCCCGACATATTTGGTATGCAGGTAGCGCTCCAGGCCGTCGGCGGCGACCAGCCGCTCGAGCACGCGCAGTTGTTCGTCGCGACTCAAACCGGCGTTGCCGGCGGCTTTTTCCAGGCGCGAATACACCCAGCGCCGCTGCTGATGGTCGCTGATGTGCATGAATTCCGCGCCGATGGTGCGGGTGTACGTGTTTTTGAGGTGCGTCCACAGATCGCGCAGTTTCATGCGGCCGGCGTCGCCACCGCAGTATGTGCCGGTATCGAACTCGGTATCGAGATCGGCTTCGCTCAGGCTGTGGAAGGCAAGACCCAGATCCGGCGGGTTGCGCTTGGCGGCAAGGTCCAGGGGATCAAGGTGCGCATCCAGGTGGCCGCGCGAACGGTACGCCGTCAGCAAACGCAGCACGCCGGCCTGTTTGCGGGCATGGTCGTCGCTGACCGGCGCGCCCACGCCGTTACCGTGGCGGTCGCGTTCACGCTGCGCCGACTCGATGCGGTGGATGATCAGCGAATGGGGAACATCCCGTACCCCCTTGTCGGGCAGACCGTTGAAATAGGTTTGCCAATCGTCGGGAACCGAAGCCGGGTCATTGAGCCAGGCCTCGTAAAGTTGCTCAACATAGTCGGCGTTGCTGCCGAGTTGGGAGGACTCGGAAAACTCGCGGATCAAGTTTGCGCTCACGTCACCACCGCACACACGAAAGAGCGCGCATACGCGCGCCGGGGACAGTTATCGAATGCCGACACCCATCGCAATGCGCGCCGCCATTCAAAAGCGGAGTAATTATAGACCTTTCGAATGAGTTCGGACAGGGATTTAACAAATGATTCCGGATCGGGTCAGCCGCTGTTCGGCTATATCGCCCGCCGACGCCCGGATGCTTCGATGAAACACTGCCTGGCCCGGAATGATCGGCAACAGCGAATCGCCCCTGGTGGGAGCCTCGAAAAATCGTTGCTCCCTGGAGCGACGCTTGTGGGAGGGGCCGGTGGCCCCGACGGATCATGCGGTACATCCTGTCGGGGCCACCGGCCCTCCCACAGGAAACTCCGACGATCCGCGGTTTTTCGAGGTTCCCTGGTGGGAGCGTTTCTCATGCGCCCGAAAAACACCAGGCTCACGCGCGCAATGGCAATGTCATGTGGCGATGGCGAATGCCTGCTTCCATGAACTCGTCACCGTGGGCCACGAAGCCGTGACGCTCGTAAAACGTCATCGCCTGCGTCTGGGCATGCAGGGTGACTTCGGCCCAGCCATGCTCGCGGGCGCATTCGATCAACGTCACCAGCATGGCGGCACCGACACCCTTGCCTCGCCATGCGGGCAAGACAGCCATGCGGCCGATGGAATGATGCGGCGTCAGCCGGCCAGTGCCGATGGGGCGGTTGTCCGCATCGAGTGCCAACACATGGTCGCAATCGGCATCCAGCTCGTCCCACTCCAGCTCGACGGGAACCCGCTGTTCCTGCACGAACACGATTTCCCGGATGTGGCGCAGCGCGTTCAGATCGTGCTGCCAGGCGGCCGCCCGTACGCGGAAATCGGCAGTCACGAGGCGTCCTGCAGGATCAGATGACCTTGTTCGACCAGCGCCCGCAATACCGCCAGTTCTTCGGCGTCCGGAACGCCGTCGAATGCCGGCGGCGTGTCACGGCAGAGGCGTTCGGCCAGCGCCCGCGGTGAGGGAAACGCTTCACCTGCGGCGAACAAGGTGGCGCGGGTGTCGTCGATACCGATCCACGCCATCCGCGTCCACGGATGGTGCAACAACACGGCGCCTTGCCGCAGGGCTTGTTCCAGTGCGGACGCGTCGGGCGTGTTCGGCGGCGGCGCGGCCATTTGCGCACTGCGGTAGCGGGTGATGAAGCGGCCGAACCAATCGGCGCGGGTGATCGGGTCGGCAAGTGCGGCGGCCGGGCCCAGCGTGCTGGCGACGCGTTGCAATGCCGCCTCGCTGATTTCTCCGTGATGCCGTGCGGGCAAGAGATCCGGATCGGTATAGCGCTCGGTTTCCGGCAGATGCTCGGCCAGGGTCTCCACGAAGTCCAGCAACAGCTCGGACCGCGACGGTGCGCGCATGCCGATGGAAAACGTCATGCACGCACCGTCCGCCACGCCGTCATGCGGCACGCCGGGAGGCAAATAGAGCATGTCGCCCGGTTCCAGTGTCCATGTGTGGCTGGGCGAAAACTCGCGCAGCATTTTCAGCTCGACGTCATCCCGGAATGCCGTGGGCGGGTTCGGCCGTGCATCGATGCTCCAGCGCCGCTTGCCAAGGCCTTGCAACAGGAACACGTCATATTGATCCACGTGCGCGCCCACGCCGCCGCCGTCCTCGGCGTAGCTGATCATCACGTCGTCGATCCGCCAGCTCGGCAGGAAACGAAAGTGTTCGCGCAGACCGGCAACGTCCGCATCCCACTTGTCCACGTCTTGCACCAGGAGCGTCCAGTCGCGATCGGGCAGGCGCGCGAACAACGCTTCGTCCAGCGGGCCGGTGTGAACGGTCCACTGGTCGTGTGGACGGTCGTATTCGATCAGTCGCGACAGGGCCGCTTCTTCGCAGCCCAGGCCGCCAAGATCATCCGGCTCCAGTGGCAGCTCGAAATCGGGAAATGCCCGACGAATCAACAGCGGGCGCTTTTGCCAGTAGTCGCGCAGAAACTGTGCGGCCGACATGCCGAGCATGTGTTCCGGCGTGGCCACGACTTCGATGGCGGGATGGCCGTCCATTCAGATCTCGCGTGCCAGGTGCGTGGCCAGTCCGGTATAGGTGGCCGGGGTCAGTTCCAGCAAGCGTGTCTTGGCATCCTCGGGCAAATCCAGCGACTGGATGAACTCGCGGATGCTTTCGCGCGTCATGCCATGGCCGCGGGTCAGCGCCTTGAGTTGTTCATAGGGGTTGGGCAACCCATGGCGGCGCATCACGGTCTGGATGGCTTCGGCCAGCACTTCCCAACTGGCATCGAGATCCGCGGCCAGGCGTTCCGGGTTGACCTGCAGCTTGCCCAGGCCTTTCTGCAGCGACGCCAGGGCGACCAGCGTATGGCCGAAGGCGGTGCCCAGCCCGCGCAGCACGGTGGAGTCGGTGAGGTCGCGCTGCCAACGACTGATCGGCAACTTGTTGGCGAAATGGTCAAGCAGGGCGTTGCCCACGCCGAAATTGCCCTCGGCGTTTTCGAAATCGATCGGGTTGACCTTGTGCGGCATGGTCGACGAACCGACTTCGCCCTCCTTCAATGCCTGCTTGAAATAACCCTGGGAAATGTAGCCCCAGATGTCGCGCGCCAGATCAATCATGATGACGTTGGCGCGGCGCACCACGTCGCAGAATTCGGCCACGGTGTCATGTGGCTCGATTTGCGTGGTGTAGGCATTCCAGGTCAGACCGAGCCCCTCCACGAACCGTTTGGACACGGCACGCCAGTCCACGTCCGGGTAGGCGATGGCATGTGCATTGAAGTTGCCGACCGCCCCGTTGATCTTGGCCATGATGTCGATCGAGACAAGCTGGCGCTGTTGGCGCTCCAGGCGCATCACGACGTTTGCCATTTCCTTGCCGAGCGTGGTCGGCGAGGCGGTCTGGCCATGTGTGCGCGACAGCATCGGCAGGTCCGAGTGCTTGTGCGCCAGATCACGCAACATGGCGATCACCGTTTGCAGCTGCGGCAGCAGTACCTGTTCGCGCGCATCGCGCAGCATCAACGCGTAGGACAGGTTGTTGATGTCCTCGCTGGTGCAGGCGAAATGCACGAATTCCAGCGCCCCGACCAGATCGTCATCGTTGCCCACACGCTCCTTGATGAAATATTCGATGGCCTTGACGTCGTGATTGGTCGTCGCCTCGATGGCTTTCACGCGCTCGCCGTCGGCCACACAGAACTTGTCGTCCACGGCGCGCAAGCGGGCGGCCATGTCGTCGCTGAAAGCGGGGAGCTCGCGAATGCCCGGTTCGGCACCCAGCGCCAGCAACCAGCTGATTTCCACATGCACGCGGCGATGCATCAGCCCGAATTCGCTGAAAATCGGGCGCAAGGCTTCGGTCTTGCCGGCGTAACGGCCGTCCAGCGGCGACAGGGCGGTCAGGGTGTCCAGTTGCATCGTCGAGTTCCGGGGATAAGCAGCAGGCTATTGTAGCGGGGCTGCCATGCCGACGCTTCCGTATGGTCCGGATTCCGTAATGGTCCGGATTGATCGGCAGGGCGGGCCAGGGTCCATCCCGTGTGGAGCATGCGGGCACAAGGCTGTGGGGCACAAGGCTATAATGCCGGTTTGGGTTTTCAATTCTGGAGTCAGCATGAGCAAGTTCCGCACCGAACACGACAGCATGGGCGAGCTGGAAGTCCCGGCCGACGCTCTGTGGGGAGCGCAGACGCAGCGCGCGGTGGACAACTTTCCGGTGTCGGGGCTGACGGTGCCGCGCGAGTTCATTCGCGCGCTGGGCTTGATCAAGTCGGCGGCGGCCGCGGCCAATCTCAAGCTCGGACATCTGACCAAGACGCGTGCCCAGGCCATTATCAAGGCATCCGACAAGGTCGCGGCCGGCGACTACGACGCCCAGTTCCCGATCGACATTTTCCAGACCGGGTCGGGCACCAGCTCCAACATGAATGCAAACGAGGTGATCGCGCACCTTGCCACCAGGGGCAGCACCAAAATTCATCCCAACGATCACGTCAACTACGGGCAAAGCTCCAACGACGTGATTCCGACGGCGATCCACGTCAGCGCGACACTGACGGCCAGTCAGCAGTTGTTGCCGGCGCTCAAGCATTTGCGCAAGACGATCGACCGCAAGGCGAAAAAACTGGCCGACGTGCCCAAGACCGGGCGCACGCATTTGATGGACGCCATGCCGATCACCTTCGGTCAGGAATTGTCCGGTTGGTCGGCGCAGGTGGGTTCGGCCATCGAGCGCGTGGAAGATGCACTCAAGCGCATGCGCCGTCTGCCGCTGGGCGGAAGCGCGGTGGGCACGGGGATCAACGCGGATCCGAAAATCGGCCCGGCCGTCGCCACCGAATTGAAAAAACTCACCAAAGTGAAGTTCGAATCGTCCGACAACTACTTTGAAGGCATTTCCTCGCAGGATGCGGCGGTGGAGCTTTCCGGCGTGCTGAAGACCTTCGCCGTCTCGCTGATGAAGATCGCCAACGACCTGCGCTGGATGAATTCCGGTCCGCTTGCGGGCCTGGGCGAGATCGAGCTGAAGGCGTTGCAGCCGGGGTCGTCGATCATGCCGGGCAAGATCAACCCGGTCATTCCCGAAGCGGCCGCCATGGTCGCCGCGCAGGTCATCGGCAATGACGCCACCATCACCGTCGGTGGCCAGGCCGGCAATTTCCAGCTCAACGTGATGCTGCCGGTGATCGCCTACAACCTGTTGCAGTCGATCGAAATCCTCAGCAACATTTCGCGCCTGATGGCGGACAAGGCCATCGCCAGCTTCAAGGTCAACAAGGATCACGTCAACGAGGCGCTCGCGCGCAACCCGATTCTGGTGACCGCGCTCAATCCGGTCATCGGGTACGAGAAGGGCGCAGCGACGGCAAAGCAGGCCTACAAGGAAAAACGCCCGATCATGGACGTGGCGCTGGAAACCACCGGCTTGTCGAAAGAAGAACTCGAAAAGCTGCTGGATCCCGCCGAATTGACCAAGGGTGGCATCCACGGCAAGTAATCGAAAAGGGCGCGAAAATTCGCGCCCTTTTGCCGTTCCGGATACTTTTTGTTCCTGCTGGCGATCTCCTGTGGGAGGGGCCGGTGGCCCCGACAAGACGTACCGCAAGATCCATCGGGGCCACCGGCCCCTCTTGCAGGAAGCTTCGGTCATCAGAGGGTGCGATCAGGATGATGACGCGGTGCAATGCACACCGGGCGCAGGGTCGAGCTCCGCATAAGGAGTGAATGCACTGATGTTCGTCGCGAGGGTGGCCTGCAGCTGTTTGACCTGCGCCACCTCACGACACAGCTGTGCGGTGTCATTCGAGGCGTTGGCCGACGTGTTTCCGGCGTTCTCGTGAATCGCCGCGATGTCGTTGTAAAAGCGAATCAGCGAATGACGCTGCGTCGGTGACACGTCGACAAGCGTCTGGCCCACGCTGAAACTGCCGCGGGAAGTGATGGTGGCGGCGGGTTCGCCGGCAGCGTGCAGGGTGACGCTGCGACCATCAAAGCTGATGTCCTGCCGGTGGTGGCAGGACATCAGCAACGTGGTCAGTGCCATGGCGCCGAGCAGTTGAGCCATCTTCATCGAGAGTGCGTCCTCATGTTGCGGTAGCGCCCAGTTTACAGCTCGGTACGCCAGCGTCGCAGCCAGATGGCGACGGCGAGCATGATCACGCCGGCCAGTGCGCCCCACAGAAACGCCGGGCTCCACAGCAGGTGATATTGGTGGCCCACGTTGTTTGCCAGCGCGCCGGCAAGTGAATCAATTTGCCAGCCCGTGTCACTGTTGTAGCTGGCGGCAGCCATATGGCTCATTTGCGAAGCCCAACCGCCCGGGAACAGGCCGAGTGCGGCGCGCAGAATGACGTTTTTCCAGAGCCATTCCACGGAGTTGCCCAGGGCCGGTGCCGAGCCGGACCACGTAGCCATGGCACCCACCCAGGTAAGGATGACGCCCACGCCCACCGGCAATGCGATCGCCCAGCGCGCCACCTTGCCCTTGGACCACGCCGAGCACAGCATCAGCCAACCCACGGAAGGCAGGATCCAGACCATGTAGATGGGCAGGATCCCGGCCATCGAGGCGATGAGGTTGCCGGGATGCGGCAGCGTCCACATCACCGTGCCGAAATTGATGCCGTGGAGAGCGGCCGTGATGGCATAAGTCAGGTACACCAGGACAGCGCCGATGATGCTGACGATGACCATGATGATCGGCGCCACGACAATGGCGCTGAAGGCTTTGGAAATCACCGTGTTCAGATCCGAGATCGGCAGTGATTTCCAGAACAGGATGCTGCGGTCGTTGCGATCACTGGACAGTGATTTCATGCAATAACCGAACAGCACGAAAAACAGCACGATGCTCGCCACGACGAATGGCATCAATGCCGCGACGTCGAGAAGCGCGCTGACTTTCTTGATGTCGTCGGGATTGGCCGCGGCGAGTTGTTGCCACATCAGATGCGTGCCGTGCCGGCCACCGGCCACCAGGCCGAAAATGATGACCATGATGTTGAGCGCGACGATGACGGCGGTGGTAATGACCGGCGTCCAGAGAAAGCTGCCGCGATGCTCCCAGAATTCGCGTTTGACCAGCCAGTAGAAAGTATTCATTGATAGGTGTCCTTCATGGTGGCGACGAACAGGTCACTGACGGAGGGGCGGCGGATTTCGCCCAGCGCCTCCAGTCGGGTACGGTCGACGCCGTCGAACAGGAAAATGCTCTTGCCGAAGACTTGGCGCTCGTCGATGGGGCCGAGCGCGCGAGCCGCGTTGGCCTGATCGGGTGAAACCATCACTTCGATGAAGCGATCGCCGAGAGCGTCCATGGATGTATCAAGCGCAATCCTGCCGTCGCGGATGAACATCAGATCGGTCAGGATATGCTCGACTTCTTCCACTTGATGGGTGGTGACGATGATGGTCTTGTCCTCGTCGAAATAGTCTTCCAGCAGGCGCTGGTAGAACTGCTTGCGATAGAGGATGTCCAGGCCAAGCGTCGGTTCGTCCAGTACCAGAATGCGCGCGTCGATGGCCATCACCACGGCCAGGTGCAACTGCACGATCATGCCCTTGGACATTTCCTTGACGCGTTGGTCGTGCTTGAGCTTGGTCTGTTCGAGAAACTTCTCGCAGCGCGCGCGGTTGAAACGCGGATGCACGTTGGCGACGAAATCAACGACTTCACGCACGCGAATCCAGCGTGGCAATACCGCCACATCGGCGATGAAACAGACCTGTTCCATCAATTTGTTGCGGTCGCGGCGCGGATCCATGCCCAACACCGTCAATTCACCGTCGAAACGGATCAGGCTCAGAATGGCCTTGAGTGCGGTGGTCTTGCCGGCGCCGTTGGGGCCGATCAAACCGACGATGCGGCCTGATTCGATGGTGAAGTCCACGTTGTCGAGTGCGCGTGTGGATTTGTAGCGCTTGGTCAAGCCTTTGGCGGTTATCACGGTACTCATGGGCCATCCTCGCCGGTGTGTTTCATCAGGGTTTCGAAATCCAGACCCAGGCGCTGGAGACGCGCATGCAAGGCCGGCCATTCCTCGCGCAGAAAACGCTCGCGCTCGGATTCAAGCAGTGCTTCGGGCGCGCCTTCGGTTACAAACATGCCCAGTCCCCTCCTTTTTTCGATGAGTTGTTCGTCCACCAACGTCTGATACGCCTTGGACACGGTCAATGGATTGATCCGGTAATCCGCGGCGACTTGCCGGACCGAGGGCAAGGCATCGCCCTCGGTCAACGCGCCGTCCAGAATCATCGCGACCATGCGATCACGCAGTTGGCGATAAATCGGGACGTTGTCGTTCCAGGTGATGGTCATGGAGTCATTCCTTGCCGATCTGCAATGAAGTTGAGCCGAACGAATAGTACGGCATGCGCAGATTCGGGAAGGCCAGTTTCACAGCGGCTTGCTGGAATGCCGTGTCGCGGTCGTCGATCAGGATCGTGAGCGGTTTCAGCACTGTCTGACGATGCTTGCTTGCGCTCATTTGAGCCGGCGGACGCACCGTGATGCCGGCCAGGTCGGTCACGGGCAGGCCGTCGATCATGTTCGGTTCCGGCTGCGGCTGCGCGGGTACGGTGGAAAGGCTGGCTACCAGACCTGCGGTGCAGGCGCCGGTAATCAGGAGGGATGCGGCCAGTGAGATGACTGTGCGAGTTGACATCGGAAACCTCCTCTACTGTTGTCGTTGTCCGGTGTTGTAGTGAACTATAACACCAAGGCAAAAAATGGCAAGCATGACTGATGGCAGGGAGGGCGAAGGCGAGGGAACCCATGTCCGACGGCTCGATGAAATATCGCGCCGTCGCCCATGGGCTGCGTTCTTGCACAAGTCGGGAGCGGGCAGAACTACCGTTTGCCGGGCTTGAGCATGTCTTCCACGGCCGTGTACGTACCGTCGTTGGGCTGTGCCTTGATGCCCAGCAGATGTGTCATCAACGGGTACACGTCCACATTCGGAAATTCCGGCACCGTCACGCCTTTGCGAAACGCCGGGCCGTGCGCGATGAAAATCGCGCGCATGCGCGGGTCGGCATTGTCGTAACCGTGACTGCCCAGACTCATCGGATATTTGCGGTGAGCCAGGTAGTCGCTGGATGTGATTTGCCAGCCGACATCGGCCAGGCAGTTGATGGCGGGAATGCGCGGGTTGCTGCCGTAATGAAAACGGGCCGGGATGTCGGCCTTGCGCCAGCACGTCATGTGCGGATGCGGCTTGAGAAGCTTGGCGGCAACGGCCTTGGCGTAGGGTGCCTTGGGCGTGAATCCGGCCAGTTCGCCCATGGCCACCACGCGCACGTGATCAAGGTCGATCAGCTTGTCCATCAACACGTATTGACCTTTGGGCGACGACGCCATGCCGTGATCGGACACGATGATCATGTTGATGTGGTGGAACAGGTGGCGTGCCTTCAAGCCCTTCACCAGCCGTGCAATGGCGTTGTCGACATGCGTGATCGCCTTGTCGACCTGCGGCGAATCCGGGCCGTGACGATGGCCGGCATGGTCGACGTGATCGAAATAAAGCGTGATGAAATCCGGGCGCTCGGCGGCTGGCAGATCCAGCCATTGCAGCACCTGGTCGACCCGTTCATCCGCCGTGACCTTGCCGTCGTACAAACGCCAGTGGTCGGGGCGGTAGCCGTGAATTTTCGCCGCCGAACCGGGCCAGAACATGGTCGCGGTTTTCAGTCCCGCCTTGTCGGCCGTTACCCAGATCGGCTCGCCCTCGGCCCACCAGCGACCGTCCTTCACCGCACGGCGGTTGCCCAATGAAAACTTGCCGAGTCTGGCGTCGTACATGGTGTTGTTGACGATGCCGTGATGGTTCGGGTAAAGCCCGGTGACCAGGGTGTAGTGGTTGGGGAACGTCAGCGACGGAAACGATGGCTGCATCGCCTTCGCGCGCACCCCGTGGGCCGCCAGCATCGCCAGCGTGGGCGAATCGCCGCGTTGCAGGTAATCGGCTCGAAAAGCATCGATGGAAATCAGCAACACGGGCGCGTGCGTGTCCGGCGCCGCTGAGGGCGGGCGGGTGCCGTGGTTGGCACAGCCGACCAGAAGAAAAGCCATCAGCAGAGCAGGAAACATGATGAAGCGGCGCATAGTCGATCCCCGAACAACAACGATCCGACCATCATGCGCCATCAGCGTGACAAATACACATGCCACAAGCCCTGCCGGCACACCGGAGCCGCCGGGCAAAGGACGAAGCAGCCGGATTGACGCTGCCCGTTTCGGCCGCATTTTCGATTTCCCGCGCCGGGCGGCATAATCGGGGGTCTTGTTTCATCACCGGAGCCAGCCCATGAGTGCCCCCACGCGCAAAGACACCAGCCGCACCATCCAGCCGCCCACGGGCACCGAGCTTTCCTGCAAGAGCTGGCTCACCGAAGCCCCGTACCGCATGATCCAGCACAACCTGGCGCCGGACGTGGCGGAAAACCCGGCCGAACTGGTGGTCTACGGCGGCATCGGGCGCGCGGCGCGCAACTGGGAGTGCTTCGACGCGATCCTGAAAGCCCTGCGTGAGTTGAACGACGACGAGACGCTGCTGGTGCAGTCCGGCAAGCCGGTCGGCGTGTTCCCGACGCATCCGGATGCGCCGCGCGTGCTGATCGCCAATTCCAACCTGGTGCCGGCCTGGGCCACCTGGGAGCACTTCCACGAGCTGGACAAGAAAGGCCTGATGATGTTCGGCCAGATGACCGCCGGTTCGTGGATCTACATCGGCAGCCAAGGCATCGTGCAGGGCACCTACGAAACCTTCGTCGAGATGGGTCGCCAGAGCTACG
>CAZSOU010000044.1:0-18639 GCA_964608595.1 uncultured Rhodanobacteraceae bacterium | reverse complement strand
CCGCCATGCACAACAAGGGCGACAAGGTGTCCGGCCAGATCAAGTCGATCACCGATTTCGGCATCTTCATCGGTCTGGAAGGCGGTATCGACGGTCTGGTGCATCTGTCCGACATCTCCTGGCAGGGCACCGGTGAAGACCTCATCCGCGACTTCAAGAAGGGTGAAGAAGTCGAGGCCGTGGTGTTGGCCGTCGACCCCGAGCGCGAGCGCATTTCGCTCGGCATCAAGCAGATGGAGCAGGATCCGTTCGGTCAGTTCATGGCCGCCAATCCGCGCAACTCCATCGTCACCGGTACGGTCAAGGAAGTGGACGCCAAGGGCGCCGTGGTCGAACTGGGCGAAGGCGTGGAAGGCTACATCCGTGCCAACGACATCGCCAAGGAGCGTGTCGAGGACGCTACGCAGTACCTGAAGGTGGGCGACAGCGTCGAGGCCAAGTTCACCGGCATGGATCGTCGTGGCCGTCAGCTGTCGCTGTCGATCCGCGCCAAGGACGAAGCCGACGTGCATGATGCCATGGCGGATCTGCAGGCCGCGCATTCCGGCACCACCAAGCTGGGCGCGCTGCTGAAAGAGCAGATGAACAAGTCCGAGTAAGACGGATCCGGTTCGGAATCGGGGTGATCGTGTCGCCCCGATTCCGAATCCACGGGCGGGATTGCCCACGTATCATCACCTCGTGTCCGCCTTGCGCGGGCATGACGATGGAAACATGCGAGCACACAGGGTGTCACGTTACGCTGGTCGTTCGCCGTTGACTGCATGAGATTTGGGGATCATGACGAAGTCCGAGCTTATCGAAGCGCTGGCCAGGCGCCAGGGGCACTTGGCTTTCAGCGATGTCGAGGTCGCGGTCAAGAATGTGCTCGAGCAAATGAGCAATTCGCTTGCTCAGGGCAATCGCATCGAAATCCGCGGGTTTGGCAGCTTTTCGCTGCACTTCCGTCCACCACGCATGGGACGCAACCCCAAAAGTGGTGACGCGGTGGCACTGCCGGGCAAGCACGTACCGCATTTCAAGCCGGGCAAAGAGTTGCGCGATCGCGTGAACCGCGCAGTCGCCTGACGGTTTCTCGTACCTGCACGCAACGATCGTCGTCCGCAGTATCGGCATTGACTGAATGCTTCGAGTTCCCAGTCACGCATCGGATCGGGTAAAGTCCACGCATGCGCCTCGTCATCGTTGTCCTGATCATTCTGCTGTTCGTTCTGGCCGGCATCGTTTTCGGTGCACTCAATCCGGCCATGGTGAGCTATGACCTCGGTTTTGCACGTATTCACGCGCCCAAGGGGGCGGCCGTGCTTGCCGCGCTCGTCGTCGGCTGGTTGATCGGCGGCATCGTGGCCTGGCTGGGTACAGGGATCAAACATCGCCGGCAGCGCAAGGACGGGACGGTCGTTGCGAACAAGCCACGCCGATGAACCCGATCTATCTTCTGTTTCTGCTGCTGCCGGTGGCGTTTGTCTGCGGCTGGCTGGTGGCTTTGCGAGTGAGTGCCCGCTCGTCCGGCGCGCGCGTCAATGCGCTGTCATCGGACTACTTTCGCGGCCTCAATTACCTGCTCAACGAAGAGCAGGACAAGGCCATCGAAGTGTTTCTGCGGCTGGCCGAGTACAACCGCGACACCATTGAAACGCATTTGGCTCTGGGGAACCTGTTTCGTCGTCGCGGCGAAGTCGATCGCGCCATCCGCGTTCACCAGCACCTGGTATCACGTCCCAATTTGAGTGACGAAATGAAGTCTGTCGCCTTGCTCGAACTGGGCGAAGACTACATGCGCGCGGGCTTGCTGGATCGTGCCGAAACACTTTTCACCGACTTGGTCGCCATGAACTCTCATGCACCGTCGGCATTGCGTCATCTTATTTCCATCTATCAGCACGAGCGCGACTGGCACGAAGCCATCGAGCAAGCGCGACGACTGGAAACCATGAGCGGCACGTCGCAGGCTCACCCCATCGCGCATTTCTATTGCGAACTGGCCGAGCAATCGCGCCAACACGGCGCCCGCAGCGAGGCGTTTGCCTATCTGGACAAGGCCTTTGCCAGCAAAAGCGATTGCGTGCGTGCGTATATGTTGACCGGGCAGATGCAGGCCGAAGATGGACACGCGGCGCAGGCCGTGGACACCTTCGAAAAGGCCATCCAGTGTGAGGTGGCCTATGTCCCCGAAATTTTGCCGTTGCTGCTTGACAGCTATACCCGGTCGGGGCAGATGGACCGCGCGGAAGCGTTTCTGCGCGATGTGCTGACTCGCTACCACGGTATTTCGCCGGTGCTGGCACTGGCCAATATTTACGCTCAACGCGACGGCAAACGCGCCGCCATCGATTTTCTGACCGAGCAATTGCGTCGACGTCCGTCGGTACGCGGCATGATGGCCCTGATCGACGCCACGATGGAACACACC
Organism: uncultured Rhodanobacteraceae bacterium; assembly: GCA_964608595.1. GTDB lineage: Bacteria > Pseudomonadota > Gammaproteobacteria > Xanthomonadales > Rhodanobacteraceae > Oleiagrimonas. The sequence goes on along the minus strand of CAZSOU010000044.1, from coordinate 16,226 downwards.
TCCGGCGAAGTGCACCAGGATTTTCTGATTCTGCGCGACCTTACGCACAAGTTGCTGGAAGGACAGGCGATGTACCGTTGCACGCATTGCGGCTTTGGCGCCAAGGCGCATCACTGGCAGTGCCCGAGTTGCAAACTGTGGGGCACCGTGCGGCCGATTCACGGCGTGGCCAACGAATGACGTCGATTCTGGCCAGTGGATGGTGGCTTTGCGTCGTTGCCTTCGGTACGTCGGTGATTCTGACCATGGCCGCCATGACCTATGCAAACCGACGCGGCATGCTGGACACGCCGGGATATCGCCGTTCGCATACGCTGCCCACACCGCGCGGCGGGGGCATCGGCATCGTGGTCGGCACGTTGATTGCCGGGATGGGGGCGTTGTCGGTATTGCCGGGCGGGCACCCGTTGGCGACGGTCGTGGCGATGGGCGTGGCCGGGTTGGCGGTGGCTTTGGTGGGTTGGGTCGACGACCATCGCGATATCAGCGCTCTACTGCGTTTGCTGGTGCAGCTCGCGGCCTCCGCCTTGTTTACCGCGGCGTGGATTGGCGCCCATCATCTGGCGTGGTTCTGGTTCCCCGTGTGCGTGTTGTTGGCAGCCTGGAGCATCAATCTGCACAACTTCATGGACGGCATCGACGGCATTCTCGGCATGCAGATCGTCTTTGTCGGTGCGGGCATCGGGTTGCTGGCGCTGTTTGCGTCGCAAACCGCACTGGCTGTCGCCAGTTTCGGCATGGCGGCGGCTGCCTGCGGGTTTCTGCTTTTCAACTGGCCTCCGGCGCGGGTTTTCATGGGCGACGTGGGCAGCGGGTTTGCCGGATTCATGATTTTCGCATGGGTTGCCGTGCTGATCGTGCAGGCACCGTTCGCCTCATGGTCGGCGCTGATCCTCGTTTCGGCATTCGTGGTCGATGCAGGGTTGACGCTGGCATGGCGCATGTGGCGCGGAAAACGTTGGTACACTGCACATCGAGAGCATTTGTACCAGTGGCTGGTTCGGTGCCGATGGACGCACGCTCGTGCAAGTGGCGCCTATCTGTGCTGGAACCTGTTGCTGGTCGCCCCGGTTGCCGCATGGGCCGCCTGTCATCCCCGGTGGGCGCCGTGGGCATGCTTGGTGCTTTACCTGGTTTCCATGATCGCATGGTGGCGGATGCGCCATGTGTGCATGGCTTTGGCGCGACGCAAGCGAGGGAGGAAAATTGCGTAAACTGAACGCTTACATTCACCCGCGCATTGCCGTGGTACTGCATGACCTCGCCATGGTTGCCCTGGCGTGGGGACTGGCGAAATACCTCCGCTACACGATATTTCCGCCCACCGACGAGATCGGTTTCACCGGGCTCGAGTTTCCCATCGTGCTGGTGGTGCAGGGTGCTGTCTTTGCCTGGCTTGGTCTGTACAAGGGTCTGTGGCGCTTCGCCAGCATGCCGGACCTGTGGAATATCGCCAAAGTGGCGATCATCGGCGCGGCGGGTATTTATCCGGCGCTGTTCGTGTACGACCGTCTGGCCGGGGTGCCACGTTCGGTATTGGTGTTGTATCCGCTGATACTGATCATATTGCTGGCGCTGCCGCGATTGCTGTACCGCTACTGGAAAGACAGCCTCGTCGGCCGTTCGCGCAAGGCCGCGCGCAAGCGCGTCATCGTGATCGGCGCCGGTCCCGCCGGCGAGGGCCTGATTCGCGATCTGCGTCGGGCGGGGCAATACCAGGTGGTCGGTTTTGTCGATGAAAGTCGTGCCTTGCGCGGCACGCATATTCGCGGCATTCCGGTGCTTGGCTCGCCCGATCAACTGCCAAGGCTGATCAATCGCGTTGCCGCCGACATGCTGTTGATCGCCTTGCCGGCCGCCACGGCGGCCGACATGCGGCGGGTGGTTTCGCTTTGCGAGGGTACCGGGTTGCCGTTTCGCACCATGCCGCGTCTGGAAGATGTCATCGCCGGTCGCGCGCAACGCAACCAGATCAAGGAAGTGGCCATCGAGGACATTCTCGGCCGCGACGCCGTGCAGCTTGATTGGACGGCGATCCGCGAAAAAGTCAAAGACGCACGTGTGCTGGTCACCGGCGGGGGCGGTTCGATCGGCTCGGAGTTGTGCCGGCAGGTGGCGCGTCTGGGCGCGGGGACGTTGACCGTGGTCGATGTCAGCGAATACAACCTTTATCGCATCGAGCGCGAATTGCGCAAAGCGTATCCCGAGCTGGTTTTTCGCGGCGTGCTCGCACACTGCTGTGATGCTGCCGCCGTCGGGCGCGTGTTCACCGATGCGCAGCCGCAAATCGTGTTTCACGCGGCCGCATACAAACACGTGCCGTTGTTGCAGGAGCAACTGCGCGAAACATTTCGCAACAATGTACTGGCCACGAAAACCGTGGCAGATGCGTCCGTGGATCACGGTGTCGACACGTTCGTGCTCATTTCCACTGACAAGGCCGTCAACCCGACCAGCGTGATGGGCGCGTGCAAGCGCATTGCCGAGATGTATTGCCAGAATCTGGCCGCACGCGTTACCACCCGGTTCATCACGGTACGCTTCGGCAATGTCCTCGATTCGGTCGGTTCCGTGGTGCCGCTGTTTCGCGAGCAGATTCGTCAGGGCGGTCCGGTGACCGTCACCCACCCGGAAATGTCGCGCTATTTCATGACCATTCCCGAGGCCTGTCAGTTGATTCTGCAGGCGTCGGCACTGGGGCAGGGTGGCGAAATTTTTGCGCTGGACATGGGCGAGCCCATCAAGATTCGCGAACTGGCCGAACAGATGATTCGGCTGGCCGGCAAGCGGCCGAGCGTGGACATTGCCATCATCTACACCGGGTTGCGCCCCGGCGAAAAACTGTTCGAAGAGCTTTTCCACCCACAGGAATGCTACAGCGCCACCACGCACGCCAAGATTTTTCTGGCCAAGTCGCGCAGTGTGGCGTGGGAGTTGCTGGAACTGCGTCTGGACACGGCGCGCGGCGCGGTCGAGCGTTTCGACGTGCCTGTCTTGCGCGACCAGGTGTCCGCACTGTTGCCGGCGTTTTGCTGGGGTAAAACCGCCGTGGTGGACAATGTCATACCCTTGAGACAAGACAGGAACGAAGGAGCGGCATGAGCAAGCCCCTGCGCAAAGTTGTTTTCCCCGTGGCCGGTCTGGGCACGCGTTTTTTGCCTGCCACCAAGGCGGTCGCCAAGGAAATGCTGCCGGTGCTGGATCGTCCGCTGATCCAGTATGCGGTGGACGAAGCGGTGGATGCCGGCGCCGACACGCTGGTTTTTGTCACCAATCGCTACAAGCACGCCATTGCCGATTATTTCGACAAGGCCTACGAACTGGAAGAAAAACTGGAAGACAAGGGCAAGGAAGAACTGCTCAAGCTCGTCCGCAGTACGTTGCCGGCGCATGTGCGGGCGGTCTTTGTCACGCAACCCGAGGCGTTGGGCCTGGGCCATGCCGTGCTCTGCGCCAGACCGGTAGTTGGTGACGAGCCATTCGGCGTGATTCTTCCCGACGACCTGATCGTCAACGACGGCCCCTCGGCATTGCGTCAGATGGCGGAGGTGGCGTCGCGTGAAAATGCCGGCGTCATTGCGGTGCAGGAAGTGCCCCGCGACCAGACCAACAAGTACGGCATTGTCGACGTCGAAGAAGGCGCCGATCCGCGCGCGTCGCGCATTCGCCACATGGTGGAAAAGCCGGCCCCCGAGAAAGCTCCGTCCAACCTGGCCGTGGTGGGCCGCTATGTATTGCCCGGTGAAACCTTCGCACTGCTCGAACAGACAACCCCCGGGGCCGGCGGCGAAATCCAGTTGACCGACGCGCTCGAGCAACTGCTCGGCCGGCAGCCCACACTGGCATACCGTTTTGCCGGTCGTCGTTTCGATTGCGGCAACAAGCGCGGTCTGGTGCAGGCCACGCTGCACATGGCGTTGAGCGATCCGGAACTGGCCCCCGCCGTGCACGAGTTCATGGCGCAGACGTAGACCATCCACGCCCGCCTGATCATTGCGTGGTCGGGACATCCCCCCGACTGCGTTATCCTCGATGTCGTCAGGGGAGATCCGGAGGGCGGCGTCCCGCCGCAACGTCATTGTGTCCACCACCACCTACTATCGCGCCACGCTTGCACCTCGGCGGTCATTCGAACCGCTCGAGGGGCACGCGCGCACGCATGTCGCCATTGTCGGCGGCGGTTTCGCGGGCTTGAACACGGCCTTGTCGCTGGCCGAAAAAGGCGTCGACGATGTCACGCTGCTGGAAGCGCAAGACATCGGCTTCGGTGCATCCGGCCGCAATGGCGGCTTTGCCTTCGCCGGTTACTCGCTGGGCGAACAATCGTTGATCGATCGCCTCGGTGTGGATCGGGCACGTGCGCTTCATGCCCGCACCGTGGATGGCGTGAACACCATTCGCGCCCGCATTCGGGAGTACGCCATCGAATGTGATGCCGTGGACGAGGGCGTCATCTGGGCCAACTGGTTTCGTGATCCGGAGGTGCTGCGCAAGCGCCAGCGACTTCTGGCCGAGCGGTTCGGCATCGAGCAGGACTGGTTGACGCACGAAGACATGCGCGCACGTCTGCGTACCGAGCGGTATCACGACGGGCTTTTCGAGCGCAATGCCTTGCATTTGCACCCGCTGAAGTACGCGTCGGGTCTGGCAGACGTCGCAGCGTCCAAGGGGGTTGCCATCCATGAAAACAGCCCCGTGAAAGCGCTTCGGAAAGCGTCGACCGGCGGCTGGACATTACGCGTCCGTGGCGGCGGACAATTGCATGCCGATCATGTCGTGCTGGCGTGCGGCGGCTACCTGGCCGGCCTCAATCGACAAGTTGATCGCGCTGTTTTGCCCATCGCCACCTATGTCATGGTGACCGAGCCACTGGGAACACGGCTGACCGACATCATTCGCACGCGTGCCGCCGTCTACGATACGCGTTTTGCTTTCGATTATTATCGCGTACTGCCGGACACGCGGCTGCTTTGGGGCGGACGCATCAGTGTTCGCGATCGCTCGCCGCAGGCGGTCAAACACCTGTTGCGCAAGGACATGGAACGGGTCTACTCCTCACTGGCAGATGCGAAAATCGACTATGCGTGGTCCGGCCTGATGAGCTACGCGCGCCACGAAATGCCGCAAATCGGCACCGACGGCGAGGGCCTGTGGTGGGCGCAGGCCTTCGGTGGCCACGGCTTGGCGCCCACGACCGCTGCCGGAAAGCTTCTGGCTGGCGCGCTGGCGGACAATGACGAAAGTTGGCGCGAATTTTCGGCGTTCGGTCTGGTAAGCAGCTTCCGCCCAGCCGGTTATCTGGGCGCGCAGGCGCGTTACAGTTGGCTGCAGATGAAAGACCGTTTCAAAGAGACGCTGGAAGGTTGAAGATGGTGGACAACATCACCTGGTCGGACTTTGAGAAGGTGCAACTGGTTGCCGGAACCGTGACCCGCGTGGAAGCGTTTCCCGAGGCTCGCCAACCCGCATGGAAAGTCTGGGTGGATTTCGGACCGTTCGGCGAGAAGAAAACCAGCGCGCAAATCGCGGCGCTGTATCAACCCGATGACTTGGTCGGGAGACAAATCGTCGGCGTGATCAATTTCCCCGAGAAACAGATCGGTCCGGTCCGCTCGCAATTCCTGTTGACCGGCTTTCCCACCGATGCAGGCGTGGTGATCACGACCGTGGAACGACGCGTACCGAACGGTACACGGATGGCGTGATTCGGACGTGCCAGGCATGGGTGGATCATCGAAGATCGAACTTCGGTCCGGCAAATGCGCGCGTCATGCACGAACGACACGGGAATCGAGCGCCCGTAAAGCTGGCCAATCAATCGTGTCGTATCCAGCAAAGCGGCGTCGAAATACCGGAACCCCGCATCTCGTGACACTTCGACTCCGCGCTTTCGGCGCGACGCCCGGTGCGAACGGTTGTTTACGGGCAAGCTCTCATGCCGGGCGGGAGCTAGCTCGGCGCCCGACCTCGTTGCCGCCGCTGCAACCAGACCTCGAGCCCCTGTGCGTTGAGCTCGATGTCGATGCCCAGCAATCGAGCTGCCTCGCCGGCGGCGACCGGACTGCCGTGGTCTTCTGCCTTTGCCGTGTACAGCCGGGTGAGGTCGTCGACGATGGCCTGGTGGCGATGGTCCGCGGCATCGCCGTGTTTGTCGGCAATGTCGACCATTGCGTCGATCATGCGATGCAAATCATCACCCAGACGTTCGATATCGGTCACCGGCCCGAAATGCGTCAGATAAACGGCAGCCGGCTTCAGCGCGACCAATCGTCGAATCGACGCGTGCAAGGCGTCGGGATCGAAATCGACGGGCGAGGTCGTCGGGATGATGAAGGCGCCATGCTCACTGTCCAGTTCGCGGTAGGACAACCCGAACGTGTCACCGCTGAATACGCAGCCGCTTTGCGTATCGTGAATGGCGTTGTGGTGCTTGGCGTGTCCAGGTGTTGCCAGACAACGCAAGGTGCGGCCGGCAAGGTCCACCTCGTGTCCGTCCTCGGCTTCGATGACGCGCTCGGCGGCGATGGGACGAAGTTTGCCGTAACTGCGCTGCATTTCCTCCTCGCCATACACCGCCGTTGCGCCTGCCCACAGTTTGGACGGATCGATCATGTGCCGCGCGCCACGCGGATGCACGACCAGCTTCGCGTGGGGCAGGGCGGCCATCAGTTCGCCCGCGCCGCCGGCGTGGTCCAGATGCACGTGCGTGAGTATCAGCCAGTCGACGTGTTCAACGTCGAGTCCCGCCGATTGCAAAGCCTGCATCAGCCGAGGTTGCGAATGATTGGTGCCGCAGTCGATGAAGGCTCCGCGCCCGTTTTCAACCACCAGATAGCAGGCGTCGAATTGCGGACGCTGGAAGCCGGTGTCGATGACGTGGATATGGGGTTCGTTGTGCATGGGTGCAGCGTAACACCTGCGCGTCGTCGGTCCGGCTCAGGCGCGTTCGCGGCGTAATGCGTAAACGCCGGTATGCAGCGATGTCACGCCATCGCTTCGGAACTGCGGCTGCGACGCCAGGATGTCGCGTCGTTCCAGCAGATCCACCCGCCAGGTATCGCCGAGCAGTGCATTGACATTGTCGGCATCGACCGAAAACGGCGGACCGTCCATTTCGTGTTGCGGATATTCCAGCGTGATCATCAGTGCCCGGCAGCCGGGCGCAAGACGTGCGTATATGTCGTGCGCATAGCGTTCGCGCATGGCCGGGGGCAGGGCGATGATGGCAGCGCGATCGTAGACGGCATCGCAACCGGCAAGCGTGGCGTCGTCCAGCCCGAACACGTCGCCCTGGATGATCTCGATGTTTCCGGCCACGTGATGCATGCCCATCGCCGATTCATGTGTTTCGGGCGAGAGGTGGTGGTCGTCGAAGAATTGCTTGACGGCGAGCGGCGAAAGCTCCACGCCCAATACGTGATGCCCTTGTTCGGCCAACCATTGCATGTCCAGGGTCTTGCCGCACAAGGGCACCAGCACTCGGCTTTCTTCCGGCAACCGCAAGGCGTGCCAGTGTTGCACCAGCAATGGCATGGGGGCATCGCGATGAAAGCCGGTGCGGTTTTCGCGCCAACGTTGCAGCCAGAATTCCGCTTGCATGGGATATGCCTTCAACAGTCGTGGTCAGGCGAGCAAGCCTCGCGCCATCGGTCGAGCGGGTCAAGCATCGGGCGGCTTCGACGGCGTGACGGCAAGGTCGGGAAGCACTTTCCGGCTCAGCGGGCAAAGCCGGCCAGCGACAGTCCCAGTCCGACACAAGCGCCGATACACGTCACGATCAGAACCACCCGAAAGGCGACCAGCAGCCAGCCGCGACCCCCGCCGCGCACACCGAAGAGAAAGGCGATCAGCGCCGCCGCAAACAATGCCGTACCGATGGCCACGCATGCTGTCGAAGCACGCAACGTTCCGGCAATGACGCCGACGTTGCCGAGATTGAACAATATCCATTCCGCGACTCGCCAGCGCCGAGACGGCAAGCGTACCGGCAACAGCGCCTGACCCAGACCCAGAACGCCCTGCGCCACACCGGCCACCAGCACCAGATATGCCACCATCCACACCAGCAGGCGGGTGGGCGCGTGTGCTATCGCGGCGGCGGTGAATCCCGCAACGAGCAATGCCGCGAGCGCCGTCGCCAGAAAAATGCGCGCCGCCATCAGGCGTTCGTGCAGAGCAGGAGATACAACAGCCGTTTCCCGACTGCGGATGGCATCGCGCGTGTTCATGCGGCCATGGTAATCGCTTGTGGTGAAATGGGGCGGGACAAGGACCAAATGCCGCTCCTGCCGGAATTATCATGAAGCGCATGACGACACGACGATCACCATCATGGCTCGGTGCCGCGGCAGTGGCCGGCATGGTTGTTTTTGCGATGGGCTGCTTGCTGACGCAGATCATGCGCCGCGATCTCGACTGGGTCGATGTCCCCTTGAGTTTCTACCTCCTCGGTCCCGGCGGCATGTGGCTGCGCGTGGCCTATTTCGTCATGGCGGGAGCCTTGGTCATGCTCGGCATCGGCCTGTACAAGTCCATGGCCGTTCCGGCACGAAGTGCAATGCCGCTGCTTCTTTTCGTCTTGTCAGCGGCGGCCTTGTGCGTCACTGCGGTGGCAGAGACCAACACCTGGGCCCATCCGGCCACCTTCCATGGTTTCATTCACGGCGTGGCGGCAAAGACCACCTTCCTGTGTGTCACCGTGGCGATGGTGTTGCAATCATGGCGCATGCATCTGGATGTCCGCTGGCGGCGGTGGGCGAGACCCGCGCTGTGGGCGGCGCTGGCGTGTTTTGCCGGTCTGTGGGTGCAGGCGCTTTGGCGTGAGCTTCCGCGTGGAGCCAGCCAAAAAGTACTGGTGCTGATGATCGTGTCGTGGCTGATCGCTGCAGCCTGGAAATTGTGGAAAAACGGGACCGGATCGCATGACAAGGACGCGGCTGGTGCGCGCTGACGCAAGGTTCATCGAACCACCGGGCGGCGCATGCAAGGCGCGTTCCTACGGACGGTGTGTCGATATTTTGGCATCCGGATCGGTCCTTCGTGACAACAGTTGCGCCACCTGTGCATGCCAGCGTTCGATCGTCGCCTCGTCTTCGTCATCCACCTCGATGAGGTCGAACCACGGTTTGGCGGCGCTTGCACGAAGCCAGTCGTCCAGCTTGTGTCCGAAGCCGCAGAACAGGTCATACGCGCGATCGCCCAACGCCAATGCGCCATACCGGAGATGCTCCAGTGCGGCCGGCTGTTGCATGGCGCTCTGAAAGAACGCTTCTCCCATGTCCGGCGGGTCGCCGTCGAACGTGGTGCTGACCACGAACAGGGTCTGGTCGAAGCGTTCCAGCAAGACGAGGTCCAGGTCGTAGAAGTCGGCCATGTGGATATTCAGACCCGCCATCTCCAACTGCTCGCGGGTCGCTTCGGCAATACTTTCGGCGGCGCCGGTCTGCGTGGCATAGACCAGCAGTACCGGTGACTCGAGAAACCCGGTGGTCGGCATCGCAATAGCCTGACCGCTTCCCGCGGAGACCGGAGAATCAAGGAACAAATCGCGCAGCCAAGTGGATCGAAACATGCCCATGTCGGTATGGTAGATATTCCGGTGTTGCGAGCGTCTGATTTGGGTCAAACCTCGCCGCCGCGCGCGATATAGTGGCGCATGCCGGATATTTCACGGATCATGCAATCCGACGGGATTGCCATGCACGAGACAAGCGAGAATTTCATGAACAACAAACCAGGCATTGTGCTGTCATCACGGGACATGGATCGGCTGGAGGCGCTCCTGGATTCGCTCGACGATCCGTCGGTTCCCGGTGTGAGCGCGCTGCATGACGAGCTGGATCGGGCTGAAGTCGTCGATCCCGCCGACGTGCCGCCGACGGTCGTCACGATGAACTCCACCGTGCGCTTTCGCATGGCGTCGTCGGAAAAGGATTTCAGTTTGACCCTGGTTTACCCCAAGGATGTCGACGGTTCCGCCGGCAAGCTGTCCATCCTGGCACCGGTCGGCAGCGCATTGCTCGGGTTGTCCGTCGGCGATGAAATCGAATGGCCGCGCCCGGGTGGCGGCAGCATCAAACTCACCATCGCCGAGGTTCTGTACCAGCCCGAGCGGGAAGGGGATCTGCACCGCTGACACGGTCCATCCATTTTTCCTGTTCGCCCCGGGTCCGGCCACGACATTCCCGTCCCATCCGTTTGCCCTGAGCGTGGCAAAGCGGAGTCGACGAGCACCCCGAAACGGGCCGGAAACTTGATAACCGCCGAATCACCTCGATGTTGGTCATGACCAGACCCGCTGCAAGGTGCATTCCCCGATGGCCACGATTCCGCTTTCCATCCTTGATCTGTCGCCCATCAACGAGGGTGGCTCGGCGGCCGAGTCCATCGCCAATACCGTCGATATCGCACGGTACGCCGATCGCTGGGGCTTCACGCGCTACTGGATGGCCGAACACCACGGCATGCCCGGTATCGCCAGTGCGGCGACCTCGGTATTGATCGGCCACGTGGCCGCCGCGACCTCGCGCATTCGCGTGGGCGCCGGCGGCATCATGCTGCCCAATCATTCGCCGCTGGTGATCGCCGAGCAGTTCGGCACGCTCGACGCCATGTACCCCGGACGCATCGACCTGGGCCTCGGCCGTGCCCCCGGTTCGGATCAGCTGACGGCGATGGCTTTGCGCCGCAACGTGATGGCAGACCCGGATGCCTTTCCGCGCGACGTGGCGGAGCTGGCGGCGTATTTCGAAGGCACGGCGAGGGTCCGTGCCGTGCCGGGGGAAGGGCAGCGGGTACCGATCTGGATCCTCGGCTCCAGTCTGTTCGGCGCTCAGCTTGCGGCGGCGTTGGGCCGCCCTTATGCCTTCGCCTCGCATTTCGCACCCATGCAGATGATGGATGCCATTGCCGTCTACCGCTCGCAATTCCGGCCATCGCGCCATCTGAACAGGCCGTACGTGATGCTCGGTTTCAACGTCATGGCGGCAGATACCGACGAGGAAGCACGTTACCGGGCCTCGTCCTGGCAACAGTCGTTCGTGAATCTGCGTTCGGGGAATCCGGGACGCCTGCCGCCGCCGGTCGAAAACTACATCGAATCGCTGTCACCCCGGAACCGCGGGGTGCTCGATCAGGTGCTGTCATGCTCGGCGATCGGCTCGCCGGAGACGGTCGCCAAGGGCATCCGCGCCTTCATGGAAAAAACACGCGCTGACGAACTGATGTTGAACAGCAACATGTACGACCATGCGGCGCGTTTGCGCTCATATGAAATTGTTGCTGGTCTGATCGAAACCGGCTGAGCCCGCCGAAGTGTTCTTCGCGGGCTCGTGCGGTGTCCGTTCAATGGGCGGTGGGGTCCACGCTGAGACCGATGCTCCACCTGCCATGCTCGTACTCGACGCCGGTCACCCGACCCGGTGCCCGTGATTCGACGGTCGAAACGATCTGTGCGATCGACTCGCTTTCCTTCGGCGGCACATCATCGCGATCGGCCGGTTTCTTGCGCAGAACCTTGCCGGTCGCCGGATCCATGTAGAGCTTCTCGCACGTCACCCGTTTGCAGACCTTTACTTCCCAGAGACCATGCTCGAATTCCGCTTCCGATACGGAACCCAGGTTCTGGCCGGCAGCGGCCTGCAGGATTTTCGACAGCGGCTGTGCATTCGCGGGCGGAACCTCACCCGCCTGTACGGTCGACACGGCCGCAAACCCGAGCAGCGACGACAGGGCCAACATGACAAGCGACTTTTTCATGGTTTCCTCCTTGCAATTTCGGAGTTGATTGTACCCGTCCCGTTTTCAAGGCCGGTTAGCGGATGATGAATGTGGAGTCGCTTCCCGGTTTTCTGCATCGGCCGTGCATCGGGCACTGTCTTCCACCTGAAAACATTTCGCGAATATGGGATCATCCGAGCGGGGCGTCGCGAGCGTGGATCCGGGGGGATCCGGCGAAGCCCGCAAGGAGGTGGACTCGTGCGCGTGATGACTGTCGCTGGTCGAATGATGTGGATGGGCTGCGCCCTGCTGGCTTTGGTTGGTCTGAGCGCCGGTCTGGTTCCGGCGGCTCGTGCCTCTACATTGAACCCTGCCGTGTTGCCCACCGTGAAGGCGGCAACGTTCGAAGTCGTGGCGGCCAAACCGGAACACGATCCGTTGCAGTACGCCAAGCCGCTGCCCACCAGTCTGATTCCTTATCAGAAGCGTACCGACAAGTACCACTCCATCGGCACGGCTTTTGCCATCGGTCCCAATCGCTATGTCACGGCGGGCCACGTGCTGCGTGCCGGTCTGAACAGCTTGTGGGGGCCGCTGAAGCTGCGTGATTCGAAAGGTCGCGTGTACGCCATCGGCAAGATCGAGAAGTTTTCGCTGCGCAAGGATTTCGTGGTGTTCTCGCTCAAGCACCCACCCGAGCATGCCGTCACGCTGCAAGTGAACACCCATCCGCAGATGAACCAGAAGGTCTACGCCGTCGGCAATGCGCTGGGTACCGGTGTGGTGATACGTGGCGGCTTGTACACCTCCAATACCCCGGAGGACCAGGATGGCGCCTGGAAATGGCTGCGCTTTTCGGCGGCGGCATCGCCGGGCAACAGCGGCGGACCGTTGCTGGACAAGCAGGGCAAGGTCATCGGCGTGGTGCTGATGAAGTCGCCGGAGGAAAACCTCAACTACGCCTTGCCCATGAGCGAGGTGCTCGATGCACCCGCGGACACGGCGCTGATCGACAAGAACATTCCCTACGGGTTCGACCTGTTCGATGACACGCTTCCGGGCACCTTCAAGGCACGCTTCAAGTTGCCCATGAGCCTCGAGGCTTTCAACGCCAAGTATCTGCAACTGATGCATGCCTTCGAAGACAGACAGCTGGCGCAAATCCTGAAAAACAATGCGGCTGACCTGTTCCCGCACGGAGAGGGTTCGAAAAATCTCTTGTACGTCGCTACCTGGCGGCACGCCCTGCCGGTCCTTTTGTCACGTGCGAGCAACGGCAAATGGAGGACGCGCCTGAAGAAGGGACCGAAGATCCCGATCGGTCATCACGGTTACGTGGAGCTGGCCCTGCTCAAGAAGAACATGGTTTTCCATCTGCGTCGGCCCGACAACGTCACCGCGCGGACACTGCGGGAAAACCCGAAGGCCCTGCTGGATCTGATCCTGAAGACGGGGCTCATGAAGCGGTCTGTGGCATCGGCCAAAATCAAGATCACGTCCATGGGACAGCCCCGCAAGGACAAGGCCCACACCGATGCCTGGGGGCGACGCTGGCGGATCCTGGAATGGGCGCTTCCGTATGACAACTCCCTGCTGTACGTCTGTGTATTGCCGACCCCCGACGGGTATGTGGGATTCATGCGCGGAAGCCCGGCCGGACAGGAGCACGACTACCTGATCAACTTGTCGGCAATGACGAACTTCTTCAATACCAATTACGAAGGCACGTTGGCTCAGTGGAAAACATTCCTGGCTCAGTCCGACAAACTGCCGCCGGCCTTCCAGAACATCCACATGCAGATCGACTACGGCAAGGATTTCGACTATTCATCCGGGCACGTCGCGTTTCGGGTGACTCCGGCGATGCAGAAGATCGATGCGGACAGCAAATTGATTGTGGGGTTCAGCTTTTTCCCGGATCACGGCAAGGTGACTTGGGGCGCTTCATGGGCCACGTTGCTGGCCGAGGCGCACGACAAGACCGGTTTCACCATCCGCCGTGCACCGGATGCCGAGGGCAGCCCCAGTGGCGCTTATCACGATCAGTGGAAAGAGATCCTGAATCGCCGAGCGCCGTTTGACGCGGTGGCACAGGATGTCGAAGAAGGAACGCGAGTGGCGACAGTAGCGGGCAAAGCCGCAAACGCGAATCCGTCGGTGCTCTACTACGTGATCTATCAGATCGAGGGCCATCATTCGCAGGACTTCATGAAGCACCGCCTCGATGCGTTCATGCAGGACATGCACGTTTACGAACACTGACAGCCGAGGGCATGGTCCGTTTTCGGTGTGCTGGATCGCATCTCGTGCGCGACAGCCGCGGGATTAATTGTACCTGTCCCGTTTTCGTTTCCCGTTTTCGTTCGGTACGCGTGTGGGGCGTATCAGTATTGCCGGGTGCCGGTCCGATCGGGTCGGGGCTTGGGAACCTGTGACCGGATCGTAGTATCGTTGCTGCAAGAAGTGAACTTGAAACCGTTATTTCTTAAATATTTAAAAGTGACTCGTCATACCAAACATCTTCATAATCGCCCGCAACCAAGAATCGCCACCCAGCTGGCAGGCCTAGATATTTCTGCACCTGCGGACACCAATCCGACAAGTGCTTCACATGTAGCGGCTTAAAGAAGTCACAATTATCGGGCAAATCTTCTCCTGCCCAGATGTACCACCCAGTGGTATCCGCCTCCGTCGGATGGCGCAAACCATTTATTGGCATCACGCCCTCCCGAACATTCAAAGCAATTCCCACCTTCATATCGGATGGCGCAGGGTAGTAATCGGCACTGTACTTGTTGCAGACTTCTTTTTGCATGTTTTCAATTACGTTCGTCAAGGCCCCAATCCTTCTTCATCTGTCGTGAATAGCGGCTCATGTCAGCACCCTGCTTGGCCGAGCAAGTTGGGCACTGCGGCTGCACGGCATCATTACTACGCATTCGTGCCGTATCTATAGTCCCAGTCTCGTAATATTCCTTGACCAATGGGTTTTTGTGGTCAGCGACCTGTTTTGGCGTGATAGCTCCGCAATCAACACAGGGCTTTCCTTGCACCGATGCTCGTTGTGCGGCTGTTGTTGCGCCAGACGGGCGCTTATAGGCTTTTGTGATGCTTGGAGCACTCTTTGCAGCACCAGAAGAATCATCGGCCCGCGTAGTTCGCGAAAGTACCTTGCGGATTATGATTTTTGCGCCAGCAGCAAGTTCAGGCGAAATAGGCGCAAGCGTTGCGCCGACCATGACACCAACGCCAACAAAAGCAGCTTTTTCTAGCCCGTCAGGCGGCGCGTTGGGATGGGACATTCGCCATTCCACATGCCCACTCAGCATCGATCCGCAAGTCACACCATCAATGCACCTTCCATCTGGATCCGTATAACGAATAGGGTTGTTCGCAGCGTAAACGTAACGGTTGATGTTGTAGATATTGCCAGGCGTCGGCGCCACCGGATCGGGGCTCAGGAAGCGCGCGATGGTTGGATCGTAGTATCGCTGCTGCATGTACACCAGCCCCGTGTCCGGATCGTTCACGTGACCCGTGTAACCTGGTCCGGCTTGAGGCGCACCTTCAGCCTGTTTCCCGTACGGCCGATACGCCGCCGTATAGGTCACCTGACCCTGCGGTGTCATCTTAGCCACCACTGTCCCTTGGGCATTGGTGACGATCAGCCGTACGGTAGTCTTCGTTTGTTGCGCCCAGGCAGGCATCGCGATCGCCGTCATCAAGGCAAATGTCAGTAGCGCGATAGCAGACTTTGCCCTACGAGATATGCAATTCGTGTTCATCGATCTCTCCATGTTCGAACGCTACTTACAACTCGATCCTGCGCTCGGATTGCATCGAGTATCCCACCCTTAATGCAAGCTGACAATCCTGATTCATTCATGTCAGATCAAGCACTTGCAAGCATACGTACACAAGCATGGCTTGCCATGCCCAATTCATGCAGCCGCATCGATACCATGGTCATTTCGCAGAATATCTTGCCGATGCGACAGCAGAAGGTGATGGATGCTCGGCCAAAATGCTACGTGCCGGCAGGCAGGCTCTGGCGCGGCAAGCGTAAAGCGTGCCAAGTAGGGCTCAAAGCACTTCGAACACTCCGGCGGCGCCCATGCCGGTACCAATGCACATGGTGACCATGCCGTATTTTTGCTTCTTCTGGCGCATGCCGTGAACCATGGTGGCGATGCGGATGGCACCAGTCGCGCCGAGCGGGTGGCCGAGGGCGATGGCGCCGCCGTGGGGGTTGACCTTTTCAGGGTCGAGGCCGAGTTCGTTGATGACGGCCAGGGACTGGGCGGCGAAGGCTTCGTTGAGTTCGATCCACTGCATGTCGTCCTGGCTCATGCCGGTGGCGGCGAGGGCCTTGGGGATGGCTTCCTTGGGGCCGATGCCCATGACTTCGGGCGGCACGCCGGCGACGGAGAAGCCGACGAAGCGGGCCAGCGGGGTGAGGCCGTAGTCCTTGATGGCCTGCTCGCTGGCCAGCATCACGGCGCCGGCGC
>CAZSOU010000043.1:0-18786 GCA_964608595.1 uncultured Rhodanobacteraceae bacterium | reverse complement strand
CATTTTACAAATGGTTCCCGCTGCCCTTCGAATACCGAAAGGGCACCAAAGTGGTTGCCGATACTACGGTCATTCGTTTGAAAAAGCTGGGTTTCTTCGACGATGATGCCAGTGAGGGAGGGTGGTCCGCGACGATGCTCGGTTCGGTGTATTACCTCTACGTCAAAGATCCGACTCGGCGCTCCGGACAGCGCACGTTTCGCATCAAGAAAAATCTCTATGATGCGTTACGTCCGGGTGACGACGTCACCATCGGCTATCTGCCCAGAACATGCATGATGTTCTATCTCGACCGTGGAAGTTTCCACTACGAACCGACCAGGCGCGTCAAAGGCACTTGATATACGGTATGTGCGCGATATCGCGCCGACTGATAATTCGGCGCAATGCGGTGAGGGGCAGGCCGAAGGAGTGAAATGAATCATGCCGGAAATGGCAGAGTCAAATGGTCGTGTCCGGCCACCGATTCATTTTCCGTCTGCCGACGATCACGTCGGTGCCCGTGGAGCGCACTCAGGGCACCACTGAGCTCGCCCCGTTGCAACGGAAGCCATGGACATGCGGGATTGCGCGCTGTCTCGTTCCAACACCTCGGACAACGCGGGTCGGACAAAAGCGGGTGTTCGGTCAGGCGACGCCGATGCGGGTTGCCGTTCGAGCCGGGGCGGTGGCAGTCAGGCCAGTCGCGGAGTCAGCCAGTCGCGCAAGTCGGTGATTTCCGCGGCGCAAACCTGATGCCCCATCGGGTAGGTGTGCCAGTCGACGCGAAAGCCGGCGTCGCCTAGCCAGTCGCGGGTCATCGTGCCGAGTTCGGGTGCGACGACGGGGTCGGCGGTGCCGTGGGCCTGGAAGATGGCGGTGTCACGGTTGGCCGGGGCGAGTTCGTCGGCGGTTTTGTCGTGCAGCGGCAAATACGTGGACAGGGCGATAATGCCGGCGAGTTGATGGCCGCAGCGCAAGCCTGTGGCCAGGGCGATGGCGCCGCCCTGGGAGAATCCGGCCAGAAAGATGCGTTCGCTCGGGACGCCGCGTTCGATTTCGCGTGCGATCAATGCTTCGACGTCGCGGATGGATTCGCGGACACCGGGCTCGTCCTGCTTGCTGGCGATGTCGATGCCGGCAATGTCGTACCACGCGCGCATCGCCATGCCGTTGTTGAGGGTGACCGGTCGGGTCGGCGCGTGTGGAAACACGAATCGCAGCGCTGGCCAGTCGTGCGCCACCAACTCCGGGACCAACGGCGCGAAATCGTTGCCGTCGGCACCGAGTCCGTGCAGCCAGATGATGCTGTAGTGAGGGTTGGCGGCGGTTTCTTTTTCGATCGAGGAAAGCATGGCGAGGTGCGCACGACGGAGAACGGGTAACGCATCGTATCAAGGACCATCGTGCCGTGGGCGGACAGCAATGCGGGCCTTTGAGGTCGACGCGACAACCACTGCACGAACACCACCGACGCCGTGATGGGCCATGGTGGTGACGTGTTCGGGTTCGGGGTCAGCGCTCGGTGTCGATCAGACCGGCGACGGCGGACAGGTGTATCTCACTTCGACAACCCCAGCTCATGCGCAAAAAACGTCAACGCGATGACGGTGTTGCCCACGCGTTGGGCGAAGCTGGAGTCGATGCCGTGGCCGGCGTGCATCCGCGTGAGACACAGGATCGGCGCGTCGGAGCTGCTGGCATTTTGCAGCGCGGCGCAGAATTTGCGCATCTGCCAGGGCGCGACGCGCTGGTCGTTGATGCCTTCGGTCATCAACAGGGGCGGATAGGCGGTGTCGCGTTTCACGTTTTGCAGCGGTGAGTAGGCCAGCGTGGCCTTGAACTGTGCCTTGTCCTTGACCGTGCCGTATTCGGGCACGTTGTATTTGCCGTTGGCCCAGTTCGTTTCGTGGCGGATGACGTCGTAGATGCCGACGTTGGCGACCACGGCGCGGAAGGCGTCCGGGTGCTGGGTGAGTTCGGCGCCCATCAGCAGGCCACCGTTGCTGCCGCCCATGATGCCGAGGTGGTCGCGGTCGGTCCAATGCGTGTTTTCGAGCGCCTTGGCGGCGGCGTAGAAATCGTCGAACACGTTTTGCTTGTGCAGCTTCTGGCCCTCCCGATGCCAGGTTTCGCCGTTCTCGTTGCCCCCGCGGATGTTGGCGTAGGCGTACACGCCGCCTTTTTCCAGCCATGCCAGTTTGGGGCCGATGAAGCCCGGGCGGATGGGGATGTCGAAGCCGCCGTAGCTGTACAGGATGGTCGGGCGCTGGCCGTTCGGCGTGACGTCTTTCTTGTGCAGCACGGTGACCGGAATTTTCGTGCCGTCTTTGGAGGTACCGTTGATGCGCGTGGCGACAATGTCGGAATAGTCGGCCGCCGGTTTGACCTCGAACACGGTGTCGAGCGTGCCTTTGGTCGCGTCGTATTCGGCCCAGCGTGACGGCAGCGTCCAGCCGCCGTAGGTGATCAACGCCTTGTTCTGCCCGGATGCGGAAGCAATGCCGCCGATGGAAAGGCCATGCGCGGGAAGCGGCAGGCGGCGCACCGGTTTGCCCTCGGCGGTGTATTGCTCCACCCACCAATCCGGCCCCTGACTGCGCACGGCGAGAAAGCCCTCGCCGATGGGCGCCAGTTGTTGCAGCGCGCCTTTTTGCTGAGCCAGTACCGGGCTGACGTTGCCGCTGGCGGCATCCACGGCCAGTACCTTGCCGCGGGGGGCGTCGCGGAAGCTTTCCACCAGCAGGCGATTGCCGTCCCAGGTCGCGCCGCGCACGTTGGCTTTCTTGTCGATCACGCGCGTGAATTTGCCGTGGCGCGGAAAATACACTTCCCACGGGCCACCGTCACCGGCTTTGGCGAGGACCGCCAGGTGTTTCCCATGGGCTGATGTCAGCAGCTTGTATTCGGCGATGGCCGAGTAGTCCTTGCCGAAGACGACCTTGTCGTCGCTGGCCGGTTTGCCCAGCTCGTGATGCACCAGGGCGGCGTTGAATTGCGCGGCCTCGTGATCACCCACGGGTAGTGGGAAGCGTACGTAGGTAAAGCCTTTTTCGTCGGCATCCCAGGCCAGGCCCTGCGGCGAGGTGCCGCCGCCGGCCCAGGGCATGGTGTCGGGCAGTGTCTTGCCTGTTTTGACGTCCAGCACGTGGAGCGTGGTCAATTCGCTGCCGCCGCGCGCCGTACCGTAGGCGAGGTACCGACCGCTGGGCGAGGGCCAATAGCCGGTGATGGCGATGTGGTCACCTTGCTTGTTGAGATCAATCAGCACGCGTGCCTTGCCGTCGGGCCACGCCCGCGCCATCACCACGGGCTGCGGTTGTGGCGGGGTTTGCTGCAAGTAGAACAGTGTCGAGCCCGCCAGTTGCGGTGCCGAGCGCGTGGTCGACGTGATGGCCAGTTCGCGCACGCGTCGGGTCATGGCTTTGCCGGCCGGCATCATCGCCAGCATCCGCTCGGCATAGGCGTTTTGTGCCTTGATCCATTTCCGTACCGCCGGGTCGTCGCCATCCTCCAGCCAGCGGTAGGGGTCGGCGACGCGTACGCCATGCAATGTGCTGGATGCAGCGTGCTTCGGCGATGCCGGAGGCTGCGGCATGTCGTGTTGACCCAGCGTGACCGGCGCAGCCGGCTGCGGCTTCCGGCTTTGCTGTGCCAGTGCCGGGGTGGCGAGAAAAGCGACAAGGGGAATGGCGAGAACAAGACGCATGGCGATGACCGATGGCAGCCTGGGGGCCTTTCAGCCTAACGCCAGTGTGGCCGTGTCGCACCTGACTTATGGCCTAGAAGGTGCCGAAACGGTGTCATCAGGCGTTATGCTGGCGCTTTTCGCATTGGGGACTCGCATGCGCCGCATTGCCCTTGTCGCCGCCATGGCCCTGGCGGCCGTGCCGGCTTTTGCCGCCACTCCGTCGGTGACGGATTCCTTGACGATGGAAACCATCATGGCCAACCCGGACTGGATCGGGCCGGCCGTGGAAAGCCCGCATTGGAGCGCGGATGGTCAATCGATCTATTACCGCCTCAAGCGTGACGGCAGCAATATCCGTGATGTGTATCGCGTCGATCCGGCCACCGGCAAAAGCGTCAAGTTGAATGCGGCGCAACAGGCATCGGCCGCGGGTACGCCGGTGTTCGACCGCGCGCATCATCATGTGGCCTATGTGCGCCACGGCGATGTGTTCGTGCGCGATCTGGCCGGTGGCAAGGCGGTGCAGGTGACGCGGACGCCATGGCAAGAAAGCGATGTGCAGTGGAATGCCGATGGCACGGCGGTGCAGTATCGCTGCGACGAGCATTGGTACAGCTATCGTCTGGGCGGTGGTGCCGGCGAGCCGGTGGCGACGGTGAAGGCCGAGGACGACCCGCACGATGAAAAGCCCGATGCACTGGGACGTCTGCAGTTGGACCTGTTCAAGACGCTGCGTCACGTGAAGGCGGAAAAAAAGGCCGAGTATCAGCACGACCTGGCATTGGACAAAGCCGATGCCACGCGTGCGCCGCAACCATTTTATCTGGGCAAGAGCACCCACATCGTCACCACCTCGCTGTCGCCGTCCGGGCAGTGGATGCTGGTGGTCACCCAGCCCCGGAACCATGACGACGGCAAGTCCTCCGTGGTTAATCATTACGTCACCGATTCCGGTTATACCGAGGCGGAAAGCGCGCGCCCTTACGTGGGGCGCAACAAGCCGGCATCGCAATCGGTCTGGTTGCTGGACTTGGCGTCGCATCAGCAATACAAGCTGTCGCTGAAGGATCTCCCCGGCATTCACACCGATCCGCTGGCCAAGCTGCGTGCCAAAACTCAGGCCGCCTTGCGCAAGGCCGGTCACGATGACGAAGCCAAGGCGTTGAAGGCGCCGGAGACGCGCAGTGTGTCGGTGACCGGTTTTCTCATGCATCCGATCAAGTGGAGTGCCGACGGCAAGGTCGCGGCAATCGAGTTGCGTGCCAACGACAACAAGGATCGCTGGATCGCCACGGTCGATCTGGCCGATCATCGACTGGTGACGCAGGATCATCTGCATGATCCGGCCTGGATCAGCTGGAGTTTCAATCGTTTCGGGTTCATTCCGCGCAGCCACACCTTGTGGTACGTGAGCGAAGCCACGGGTTACTCGCAGCTTTACACGAAAACACCCGGCGGCAGCGCGAACCAACTGACTTCGGGACATTTCGAAGTCAGCGCTGTCACTCCTTCGGCCGATGGCAAATGGTTCTACGTCAAGACCAACCGCGAAGCGCCGTATGCCTACGACGTTTATCGCGTGCCGACCGACGGCGGTGATCTGCAACGCGTGACGCATTTCGGTGCCATCGACGGCTTCACGCTTTCACCGGACGGCAGCCGTCTGGCCGTGCGTCACTCCAGCGCCTACGTGCGTCCGCAATTGGCGGTGGTGAACGTCGATGGCAGCGGTGCGAAAGAACTCACCGACACTCGTACGGCCAAATACAAGGCCATGCAGTGGGTGCAGCCGAAGATCGTCAAGGTTCCGTCCACGCACGGCGCCGGCGATATCTACGCCAAGCTCTGGGTGCCGAAGAATTTCGATGCCGGCAAGCCGCACCCGGCTGTTTTCTTCGTGCATGGCGCAGGCTACCTGCAGGATGTCACCAAGGGCTGGAGCTACTACTTCCGTGAGCAGATGTTCAACAACCTGCTCACGCAGGAAGGCTACGTCGTCATCGACATGGACTACCGTGCCTCGGCCGGTTACGGGCGCGACTGGCGCACGTCGATCTACCAGCGCATGGGCCATCCGGAGCTCGAAGACCTGCTCGACGGCAAGGCCTGGTTGGTCAAGAACTACCACGTCGACCCGAACCGCGTGGGGATCTACGGCGGCAGCTACGGCGGTTTCATGACCGAAATGGCGTTGCTGCGCGCCCCGGGTGAATTCGCTGCCGGTGCGGCATTGCGGCCGCCGTCGGACTGGACCAGTTACAACGGTCCGTACACGTCCGATATTCTCAACAACCCGCAGATCGATCCGAAGGCGTACAAGGTCTCCTCGCCCATCGAATATGCCGCAAACCTGCAGGATCCGCTGCTCATCTGCCACGGTTTGATCGACAACAACGTCATGGCCAGCGACTCGATCCGTCTGTACCAGCGCTTCATCGAACTGCACAAGAAAAACTTCTGGTTGTCGCTTTACCCGATGGAGCGTCACGCTTTCGAGCACCCCGATTCGTGGTACGACGAATACCGCCGGGTGCATGATCTTTTCACGCGCTTCGTGAAAAATCGCTATACCACTGGTGTGCCGGTGGCGCAGGCGCACTGAGCGACAAAAAACGGGTGGTGCGGCGTTGGCATGCTGCACCCTGGTGAAAAATGTTTCATCATGCAGACAGCGCTGTGTCGTGTGGATGCGATGCAGTGTTCGCCGCAGCCGTGATGAACGCGTCGTTTGGGTGCGTGTCGAACCATCAGGGGGCTTTGTCCGGGCCATTACGGGAGGGTTCTCATGAAAGCATGGGCCATGCTGGCCGGCTGTTGCCTCGCAGGTTGTGTCGGGGCGCAGCCGTTGCCGCAGTCGCAGCCGTCGCCGCAGCCGCAGCCGTCGCCGCAGTCGCGGGCATCGTCGCCGGCGTTGGGCCAGCAATTCGATCTTGCCTTGACACGACGGGCCACGATCGCGGATGGCGGTTTGACCCTGGTGTTCGCCGGGGTAAAAGAAGATTCGCGTTGTCCGCGTGGCGTTCAATGCATCTGGGCCGGGCGAGTCTCGATCACGGTCAACGCGTCGAAGCCCGGCGCTGCACCGAAATCATTGACGTTGACGCTTCCCAAACCGGCCACGGCAGATTATGCGGGTTACACCGTCACCTTGATTGCGCTGGAACCGCGTCCCGTCGTTCGGGGCAGGAAGCCGGGCGGCAAGCGCATGGCGACGCTGCTGGTCAGGAAGAAGTAGCAGCGGTTGGACACGAGGCTGGTCGGATCGATATCTGCGTGGCGTTGATCAGAGCCCCTGATGCGCGATTTCCGACATCGTGCGCATGTGCCATCCCCACATCAATGGGTGATGGAACATGAAATTTGCCCTGTCGTGGTTGTCGTGATGGCACTTTTGCTGCCGGGACCGATGTTCCTGGCCGACCCGGTTTCTTGTTTGCGGGCGCTTGCCGGTGCGACAGGCGCAAACATTGACACGCCGGTCAGGGGCGAGCGGGGTGACATCGGCGCTCCCGTGCCCAGTGAACGTTGGTGGCGTCGCGAGTAGCAACAAAACCTCGGGTTTTCCCCAGCTTGATCTGTCGTTTCAGCGCGCGACACTCGTAACCGCGTGCGTCCCGTGCACGGGTCCGGACTCGGGCATGGTGGCGTGTTGCCCTCTTTATCGCGGAGCACCGCCATGTCATCTGAACAATCCGATGCCTTCACGCTGCCTCAGACCATGATGGACTGTCTGGACGAGGCACTGAAGGAGAGCCCCGACATTCCCCCCGATGTGCGTCAGAGCACGCTGCACCAGTTCAGTGAGGCGATGCAGGACGCGCATGATCACCCCAAGTCGCCGGACGAGGTTCTGGCAGACTGGCAACAGACGACCCGCGACTTGCAGAGCCACTTCGATGCCCTGCGTGAAAGCGGCGAAATCAGCGCCACGGACGCAGCGGACATGCTGCAGCCATACGATCAACTCGGGAACAAGTTGAAAACTTTGGTTGATGCCGCGGCGGAACAAAGCGACGATGCGGCAAGTCGCGAGTTGCCGCAGGGCATGCCGGCGGATGTCGCGGCCTCGTTGAAGTCGTCCGGTTCCTGAATGGAATGCGCCGTGCCCGTGGCCAACCTAGGGTAGGTCCTAGCTAGGCATGCACGGCCTCATGTCGATAATGGGAATCACGGCAAGACCAGTCCATGGGTTGCGTCCTCTTCGACGAACGCATCGATGGTTCCGATCAGTCAACTCGGGAGAGATCACATGTCAGTCAATGTTGTTTCATTCAATGTTTCCTCACAGGCCTTGGGCAAGGGTGACAACAGCTGGTTGTCAGTACTGGCAAAGCACCTGGCCAAGGCAATGACAAAATTGCAGCGGCGCATGGAGGCCGATGGCAGGGCCATGGATGCCGGTGGCAACAAGGGCAACCAGGCCAAGGCCGACCTTCAAGTTGCGGCCAAGGAATATTCCTTGATCGTGAGCGCCATAGATACCGTGATCAAGACCGTTGGGCAGGCGGATACCGCGCTTGCTCGCAAGAATTGATTTCAACGAGTTTTTCTGAAAACAAGCGCCGGATATTGCATCTGGCGCTTGTTTTTTGCACACGGAATTTCCGGGTATCAAGATGGTGATGTCGCAGCAAACCCGTCTTGTTGCGATGGTCGGCCTGTGGCTGTTGCTGACAAGCGGGTTGACGCTGGCATCGAGCCCGGATGCAGGGTTGGTGCTCGGCAAGCCGCACGAGATTCCTTTGCCGGGACGCAGCGCGAGTCTGGACGGGGCCGTGCGAGACATGGTCATGTCGCGCGATGGTCGACATGCATACGTGAGCATGGCTACGGATGCGGGCCCGCTGCTTCAGGTTCTGGACCTTGCTCGTCATCCGGCCACCACGGGGGCCACGGTTCGTGGCGTACCTGCCGGGCCGCTTGCCGTGTCGCCTGATGGTCGGCGGGTCTATATTTTGGGCCATCGACGTACCTTGACGATGGTGGATGTCGACGATGCGTCACCGCATGTCACTGCCGAGCGTGCACTGGATGGCATTTTTCATGACCTTGCGCTGTCGGCCGATGGTGCACTGCTCTATTTCGGAAGTGATCTGGGCATGGATCATGACATTCATGCCTATCGCACGCGCGATGTCACGGCAACGGATTACAGCCCTGATGTGCACATCGACATCGAAAGCCTGAAAATTTCACCGGACGGATCGCTGTTGGCGGCCGTTGGCAATATCGACAACCAGCTGGTTCTGGTCGGCACCGGTGAAGCCGGGTCACAAGTGCGGGCCTGGAAGTCGGCCGACCATGCCTTCGGCGCTTTCGCTTTTTCCGCGGACGGCCGGGCGATCTATCAGGGGAACGACGATCCGAACGGAGTCGTGATTTCGCGGCGCGACATCGACAGCGGCAAGGTGGTCGCACACTCCGGCGTTCTTCCGCTGGCAACAGCGAAGGATTTGCTCACCTCACCCGACGGGCGTCATGTGTACGTGGCCGGCGCCACCGAGCGCAAGCTTTTCGTGTTGTCGGCAAAAGATCTGGCGGTGGAACAGCAGGTGCATCTGTCCTCGTCTCCGGCTGCCGCCCTCGCGGTGTCCGCGCGTAGCGACACCTACGGCACGCTCTACGTGGCGCAAGGCGGAGATCCCGCCGATCCGGATTCCCGTCCCGTCGTGGCTGCCTACCGGGAAATCGATCCGGGCCCCTCGCAACGGCCGGCGTCGGTCGTGTCACATCCGGCGCGCACGTCATGGGGTGTTGTTGCGTTGGGTGGTGGGGTGGCGTTGCTTGGAGCATGGGGCCTGGTGGCACGCCAGCGGCGACAATCCCGGTGATCGGCGTACGCTGCCGCGAACGTTCCCGGCTATCGATCAACAGCGGTTTCCCCAACCCGTGACATGCACGCGACATTACCCCGGGAAAACCCCAGATAGGGAAAGCCCCAATGGGGTGCCCGCACGAACATGATTAACGTATTCACGGGATCGACATTCGTCGTTTCATCACCTGCATCGGGAGGGAAGCAACCATGTTTGAAGGTATCGCGCAATCGGCCGGCAGCGTCATCGGAGGCATTATCGGCACGTCGACAGGTGGCCCGCTGGGGGGTGTGGTTGGTGAGGCCATTGGCGGTTTCATCGGCAGTTTCTTGAGTAACGTCCTGGATCTGTTCGTGAACGCGGTCGTCGATATCGCCCACGAGTTGTTCTCCTCCGAGCACGGGCGACAGGTGTTCGAGTCCGCCTATGACAGCGCCTTTCGCGCCAGTGTGGAAGGCTGACATGCGCCGTATCGACGATGGATCGCCGGACCGGGAAAAACCGCGCCGCGGCTGGCTTCGGATGTTGCAGCTGTGGCGTCGCGAGGGCGCCATTGACGATGCCGACGAGGGTGCCTTGATACGTCATTATGACGAGCGCCGGGACGAGCTGAGGCAGGCGTTGTCGCGTTTGGTCCCGGAGTACGAGCGCCGGGTGCGGACCGACGGTCTTGCCCTTGCCGATGACTGGCTTCGCGATGTGGCGACACAGTTGGGACGGGAGGATGGCGAGTCCACGCGCCGCATGCTTTCCAGCCTCGCACGTTGACCCGGGTCTTTCTCGAGACGGCGCGGAAGGCGGGTGACCAGGGACTCGGCGCCGTGCGGTTTTCCGCCTGCGTTTCCTGCATGGAGCCCCGAAAAACCGCCGGTCAACGGAATTTCCTGTGGGAGGGGCCGGTGGCCCCGACAAGATGGGCCGCAAGGCCCATCGGGGCCACCGGCCCCTCCCACAAGAACAACGATGGCATACAACGGTCTTTCGAGGTTCCCTACAGCCGATGCACGATCCAGCCCGGAGGCACGTCGTCGGCAGGCGCGTCACCACGCACGGCGGCGCGCACCACGTCGGCAGGGGTGCTGTCCTTGTCCCGCCAGCGGCGGGCAATGCGGCTCAACGTTTCGCGCGTGTCGCGAGTGAATGTGCCTTCCAGTGCATTGCCGGCATCGGCGTCGAGCTTGGCCGTGTAGAGCGTGCGCAGTGTCGGGTTGAGCTCGAACAATGCAAGCAACTTGCTCAGGGCGTCGGCATACAACGCTTCGTCGAGCATCGGTCGACGGGTGTGCTGGCAGTACCAGACGGTCAGGTATTCGACGGGGCCGAGCAGGTGTCCATGGCTGGATGGTGCATCAACGGAGCTGCCCCAGGCCCCGAGTTTGCCGCCGGGCAGGTCCAAACGCTGTGCGGCCGTGGCCAGCAGGTCGGCAACCGTTTGTCGGGCCGCCTGGTCATTGCTTTCCGCCACCACCAACAGGATTTTGAGAAAGACGGGATATGCCGTGTCGCCCAGCTGGCGCACGACGCGCTTGACCAGTACCAGCCGGCGCTCGTCCGAAGGTTCGCGCTGCAACGCGCTGATCAGCCGGCGGGTGGTCTCCAGCAGTGGTTCGGCATAAGCGGATGAAGGCGTAGCCATGGTCATAGTTTAACCGCCATTCACCCACCCCGTGGCACCGGCGTCCTGACATGCCGTGGAGCCGGCTCGTCGCGACGTCTGATGAACAATGCGCGTTGATGGTCCGTCACGGGTGAGGTGTCATGCGCAATGGGCAGGAGGTCGCAGCGGCGCCATGCACGGCCTGACGGTCAGCCCAGAGGTTCCAGAATATGCGCGACCGTCGCATCCAGCGGTCCATTCGGTGACGATGACATGGCGTTGGCCACGCTGAGCGAGCGATCACCGGCCCGGATGTTGCCCCACACGTTCAGGTCCAGGAGGTCGTTGCCGGAAATGGCGCCCAGGCGGTGCTCCGAGGTGTACGACAGCGGGCGAACCGTATCGACACCGTCCAGCGACGGCGGCAAGGCATGTGTTGGAAGATTGATCGAGTTCATGATGCAAGCTCGGCATTTCCGTTACATGCATTGTAATCACGTGGTCCCGGTCGTCGCACCTAGGACTTTCCCTATGAAAGTGCCGGCTGGATCAGGGCCTTCGCTGCCGCTCACGGTTTTTCGACGGGTATGTCGTGGGCCTGCAGCCATTGGTCGATGGCTGCCAGTTGGCGTCTGGCTTGCGCCGTGAGCAGGTGTGTCGGCGTCATGTGCAGGTAAGACTGAAACGTGGCGTGTTGCGCATTGCGTGCCCGGGGGTTGGCGCCCGCGTTGAGCAATGCCAGTACCCGGGCATAGTCACCGGCTTCGGCCGCCACATGCAGGGCGGTGTTGCCGGTCTTGTCGGTCACGTCGGGATCGGCGCCGGCCTTGAGCAGCTGTCGGAACGGCGCATCGGTGTGATCGTTCATCAGCGCGGCCATCAACGGTGTGCGGTGGCTGCGACCGCGCGGCTTGTTCACATCGACACCGTGAGCAAGCAGGATCTTCAGGTATGTCGGGTCGTCGGCCATCGCCGCCATCAAAATGACCGGATCGTCGCCGACGGCCGGTGTGGCCGGATCGGCGCCGGCATCGAGCAACGCCGCAAACCCGTCCGGACTCTGGTGCAGCATTGCCCAGGCCAGGGGTGTCACGCCGCGTTCGCCGCGGGTATCGAGGTCGACGCCATCGGATACCAGTTCCTGCAGGCGCGAGACATCGCCGTCGACGGCGGCTTGCGCAAGGGCGGCAACGTGGGGGTCGTGGAATACCTTGGATGCGTCCACATGGTCTCCGGCTCGAGTGCAGGCCGTCAGTGCAATGAAACCCATCAACACCAGCGGCAACACGCAGGCCGCGCGCAGAAACGGTCGCGTGTCGGTAATCGCTCGGAGGAATCTGCGCATGCGTCGCATTATGCCAGCCCGTCGGGTACCGGCGAAGGGGTTATTTCGACCAGTCCGGGTGATCCTTGTGCATGGCCTTGACCACCGTATCCATCGAGTGTTCGCTGATTGAATGCTTGACCTCGTTGTAAAGGTATTGGCCTTCGCGAACTTCGGCGTCGCCCCACAACCAGTCGTACCAGTGCAGGTCGGGTTTGCTGACCGGTGCCGGGTCGTGCAGGGTGACGCGGTGCCCGAGAGCGGGCGGCAGGTCGTTGTTGAGCAGCGTGCCGGCGGCAACGCCTCCCAGAAGCGGGTTGATCAGGGCCCCGCCGGCGGCCAGGGCTCCCAACACCGCACCGCGGTGATCCTGGATGGCAGAGAGGATTTCGCCATCCACCGAATAGGCGCGAATCTGTCCCGCTTCGGCGTCCGTCTTGACCGCACCGGGATCCAGGCCCAGCGAGCGCAACGTGTCGTCGTGCACGCCGGCAGCGTTGAAAGTGACGGCGGCCGTGTCGGTCTCGGCCGAGGCTGTTGCGGCCAGCCCTCCACCGAGCGAGTGCCCGGTAATGACCAGATTGTCGCCATACGCCGCCTTGGCCTGACGTGCCAGGGTCGCGGCCTCGCGATATTGGGCGGCGGAAAGCCCGAGCCCCTGCTCGACGTTGGCGAGCCAGTCCTTGCCGTCGCTTGTGCCGGCGAAAGCCAGCACGTAGTGGCCGTCGCCGTCACGGTAGATGCCGGCGCGAAATCCGGTACCGGGATCTTTCAGCGCCGAGGGTTGAATGCCGGCCGCCTGCAGTTGCGAGGCATCCAGTCGATGCCAGCCCGCGGGTGCCGCATCGTTGTCGCCGTAGACATCCTGGCAGATTTCGGCGAGTTTCATGTCGATCGGGCGGGGTTGCTGCCCGCGAACCTGCGCATCGAACGTGATGGAGTTCGCCGCGGGCGTGCGGGTCATCCGCTGCAGCGCAACGATTTGCGGATGATAAAAAGGCTCGACTGTCCGCCCCTGCCCGGTCGGTGCCGACCTCGACGTCGACGGGTCTTCGGTCCCGGTAACCGGTTCGGCCCAGATGGAAAACCGCGCGGCACCGGTATCGCTTGGACTCACTGACAATGGCATGACGCTACCTCCCTTTGCCGACCACCATGAACCAAAACCGGTTGCGGCGACAGATGGGGCGAATCCCAGCTAGGGTTTTCCCGA
This sequence comes from uncultured Rhodanobacteraceae bacterium, assembly GCA_964608595.1. Lineage (GTDB taxonomy): Bacteria > Pseudomonadota > Gammaproteobacteria > Xanthomonadales > Rhodanobacteraceae > Oleiagrimonas. The sequence continues at coordinate 5,166 of CAZSOU010000043.1, read as the reverse complement.
GGTTGTGTCCGTTGCGGCTGTGCCAATGGCATGATGGTGCCAGTGTCCGTCATGTCCGCATTCAGTATGTTGGCGCACGCGGCCGGTATCGTGATCAGACATCCGTGGCAGGCAACGAGTGACCCATGGGCGGCCAGAAGAAAAACGAAGACAGCGGCGATCGCACCGAAAAACCGACACCCAAACGATTGCGCGACGCACGCAAGGATGGCGACGTCGCCAAAAGCAAGGAGTTGACCAGCACCGCGTTGGTGTTGCTGTGGCTGGTGATGATCATGCTCGCCATGCCGCTGATCGAGGGGCAGCTGGCGGCGGTATTCGACACCGCGATTGCCGTCATGAATCAACCGTTCGACGCTGCCTTGAAACGTGTCGGCGTCACGGCAATCGAAGCATTGCTGTGGTTGTCGGTGCCGTTTTTGCTGATCGCGTTCGTGGTCGGCGTGATCGTGGAGTTTTTGCAGGTCGGGCCGGTATTCGCGCTCAAGAAGCTCAAGCCCGATGGCAACAAGATGAACCCCGTCGAGGGCGTCAAGAAGATGTTCTCGCAAGACAACTGGGTCGAGCTGATCAAGGCGGTCGTCAAGACCGGATTGTTGGTGGGCTTGTTCCTGTGGGTGCTGCTGTCGCTGATCGGGCAGTTCGTCAAACTGCCGTATGCCACGGCAGCGGCCATGGGGCATGCGCATTGGGTGGCTGTCGACTGGCTGGCAGCGGGGGTGCTGTTCGTGTTTTTTCTGGTGTCGGTGCTGGATGTGTTCTACCAACGCTATTCGTTCACCAAGAAAATGCGCATGAGCAAACGCGACATCAAACAGGAAACCAAGGAAAACGAGGGTGATCCCATGATCAAGGGCCAACGCCGACAGTTGCATCAGGAATGGGCGCAGCAAAACACGCTGGCCGGCGTGCGCAAGGCGTCGGTGGTGGTGACCAACCCGACGCACCTGGCGATTGCGATTCGTTACGACATCGACGAGGACGAGCTGCCGATGATTGTCGCCAAGGGTGAAGACCACGAAGCGGCATTGATTCGCCAGACCGCGGAAGAGGCCGGTGTGCCGATCATGCGCAACGTCACGCTTGCGCGCGGTCTCTACGAGCGCGTGGAAGTGGATGATCTGCTGCCCAGCGACTTCTTCGAAGCCGTGGCCGAATTGCTGCACTGGGCCGAATCGGTGCGCGCGGCGCGTGACGGGCGTTGATGATCTCGGGCAGGGGTATGGGCGCAATTGAGTGTTTCGGTTCGTGTCGAGCCGGCCTTTCGACGCGCCGGCGGTCGCGGTGGCCCGGCAAGCGTGACGATGGATCAAACCGATCAGCGCATGTCAGGAACCGAGTATGCGCTCCAGCGCGTGTATCAGGCCATGATTCTCGAACAGTTTGCGCATCACCACCTCGACCATCGCGCCCAATGCCAGAAGCACCACCCAGGTCGACATCCAGGCCTTGATCGGCAGCGACAGCGCAAACACGTTCAGCTGCTGCGCATACCGGTTCATCAAGCCCAGTGAAATATCGGCCAGCGACATCACCACCAGGCCCGGTGCCGAGAGCACCAGCACCGCACTCATGAAATACGAAAACTGACCGACGAAAAACTCCAGGCCGCCCGGTTCGAGTGGCGGCAACATGCTGGCCACGGGCCAGACGGCATAGCTGGACATCAACAGGTCGAGAAACACGATGAAGGCGCCGCTGGTCATGAACAGCCAGATGGCCAGCTGCATCAGGAAGGCGCTGGTCAGGGTCGTCTGCTGGCCGGAGATGGGGTCCATTTCCTTGGCAAAGGCATAGCCCACCTTGTTGTCCAGCACCGCGCCCGCCGATGCCAACGCCCAGAACACCATGCCGAAACAGAATCCCAGGGCGAGACCGATGAAGAATTCCTTGCCCAGAATCATGAGCCAGGTGGCCTTGTCGTCGATGACATCGTACGACTGCACGGCCGATGCCAAGGGGTAGATCAGGATCGCAAGGCTGACGTAGAAACTGTTGCGTACCAGCGACGGCATGGTCTTGGCCGTCATCAGCGGCAGTACCAGAAACGCGCCGACGATGCGGGGCAACGTCAGCGCGATACCGGTCAACGCGTGACCGATATAGGCCACCGGATGGGCGGGAATGGCGGAAGCGGAGATCAGCACCGGTCGCGTCTCAATGCACCAGCATCGGGAAGTCGCTGAACAGGCGGTTGCCGAAGTTGAGCAGTGCGCCGCCAAGCATGGATGCCGTCGCGAAAATCGCCAGTACGATGGCGATGAATTTCACCGCATACGGGAATGTCTGCTCCTGGATCTGCGTCGCCGCCTGCAGGAACGCCACGATCAACCCTGCGATCGCGGCGCAGATGATGGGTGGCGCGGACAAGGCCAGCACCAGCCACAGGGCCTGGCGGGCAAGTTCGATTTCCTGGTCATACATGTCGTGTCTCCGGCGCAAAAATCGTGAATGCGGAAATGCCGTCGTATCGCACTTCAGAGTCGAGCCCGCCCGGCCGTGTCTGTTCGTGTGCCGGGATTCTGCATCCTGTCCACGCCCCGCCCGGGCATCGATCAATGATAGGTGAGCACCAGTCCGTGGATGAGTTTGGCCCAGCCGCTCAACAAGACGAAAAGCAATAACTTGAAGGGCAGCGATACCATGGTGGGCGAGAGCATCATCATGCCCATCGAAAGCAGGATGTTGGCGATTACCAGATCGATGATGAGGAAGGGCAGAAACAGCATGAAGCCGATCTGGAACGCTTCGGTGAGCTCACTGACGGTGAAAGCGGGGACGATGACGATGAAGTCGGTGGGGCGCATGCTTGATTTGCGATCCGGCGGCATCAGGCGCTTGGCGCTTTGCAGAAAAAACTCGCGTTCGGCCTTGTGGCTGTGATGCAGCAGAAACTGGCGCAGCGGCTCCTTGCCGGCCTGCACCATGTTGCCGAGTCGATCCATGGTCATGGGTCCGGGTGCCTGCGTGCTCATTCGTGCGTGTACGTCGTGGTAGGTCTTCATGATGACCGGATTCATGACGTAGATCGACAGGATGATGGCCAGCCCGTTCAGCACCACGTTCGGCGGTACTTGCTGCAATCCCAATGCATTGCGCAGCAGACTGAGCACCACCACGATCTTGGTGAACGAAGTCACCATGACGGCCACGAATGGCGCCAGCGCCAGCGCCACCACGATGGTGATGACGAGTGCCGGCGAAAAGGTACTAAAGTCCATGGGTATCCTTGCGATGATCGATGCGCACGCCGAGCCGGTCACCCAGCATGACCAGGGTGCCTTCGCCGAAACGTCGGTCGTCGAGCGCGATGCCGACGGTGGCCCCGGCCAGTGTCGCGTCATCGGCCAGGAGTGAGCCCGGTTGCAAGGCGGCAGCCTTTTCCAGCGGCATGGTGAAACCCGGCAACAGAAAGTACGGACGTCTGGATTCGTCGGAACGCGTGAGGATGCCGGCCTTGACGATGCTCCAGCGTCCGTCGGCATGGCGCGCGCTCCAGGCTTCGGGCAGGCCGAAGATCTCGCGTGCGGCATGGCGGTCGGGACGCAGGCTTGCCGGCGTGTCCGGCGTGGGGCAGGCCAGCAGCACGTCACCGGGCGCGGCCTTTTCGATATCGTCGGCGCACAGGCGCACGCCGGGAATCCACAGGGTCAGTGTCACCGACGTGGCGTCGCCGAGTATCGTCGGACGCGCCGGATCGTGCTGCCATGCAGCCATCGCGGCGAGGTGCTTTGCCTCGGCCGCGTTGATGCCGATCCAGCCCTCGACGCTGCCGCCTCCGGATGCGTCGCGATATTGCAGCGACAGCCACAGGCAGTCGCGCCCACCCTCGGATGATGCGCCGACAGCGATGACGGGGTTGCCGAACACTTGCGCCAGGGTGTCGATCAGGCCCTCGTAAGCCAGCGTCCAGGCGAGCAGTCGGGCATCGTGGTTGTCGTAATCGCGCCAGTTGGCGTCTTCGCCGGTGGTGGCGTTGCCGGGAGGCTCGTGTTCCAGTGCAACGCGCAGTCGCGTGCTGCCGTGTTCGAGTTGGATGCATGGCAACGCGGCGGCATGTTTCTGGCCGACGCCCGCGCGCAATTCCAGTTCACCGTGATCGTCGCTCCACCGAAGCTGGTTGCCGGCTGAAAGCAGTTCGTGTGCAGCTGTGTGCAGGGCATCGCCGCGGGTGCCCGGGGTATCTGTCGCAGCGGTAACGGAAGATGGGGCGATGGGTGTCTCCGCGGTCATGATTGTCCCAGCACGGTACGCGTCAGCTCGACCACGTTGTGGGCTCCAAGCTTGGCCATCAGATTGGCGCGGTGGAGCTCGACGGTCTTGGGGCTTATCTTGAGGTCGCTGGCGATCACCTTGTTGAGCTTGCCGTCCATGATGCCATCCAGTACTTGGCGCTCGCGTCGGGTCAGACGGTCGAGAATGTCAGAGCCGGGTTGGGGCGCATGGTTGGCGACGGCCGTATGGATGGCTTCGACCAGAGTGGGTGCGTCGAACGGTTTCTCGATGAAGTTGGCGGCGCCTTCGCGCATTGCTTCCACGGCCAGCGACACGTCACCGTGACCGGTGATGAAAATCAATGGCAGCGACAAACCGACATGGGCCAGTTCGTGCTGCAGTTCCATGCCGCTCATGCCGGGCATGCGGATATCGGTGACGACGCAACAGCGCGCGGCAGGCGGCGATTGTCCGAGGTCCTCCATGAGGGCCTCGGCACTGGCGTAATCGTGTACCTGCATGCCGGTTTGTTCCAGAATCCAGCGGCACGACTGACGAAAGTCGTCGTGATCGTCCACGAGGTAGATATGGGTGTCGGTATCGGCGCCGGTCATGCGTCGCGACCTCGCGGCAGCGTGAAAACCATGGCGCATCCGCGGCCGTCTTCCTCATTGGGTTCGGCGAACAGCCGTCCCTCGTGGTACTCGATGATCGAGCGGCAAATGGCCAGTCCGATGCCGAGACCGTCGGTCTTGGTGGTGTACAGCGGAGCAAACAACTGGTCCATGTCGTCGCCATCGAAGCCACAACCCTGGTCGACGACGCGCAGTTCCACCATGTCGTCGTAATCCACACGTGCCGACACCGTGATGCGGCGTTTCTGCGGAGGCGTCTTGCGCATCGCCTCGATGGCGTTCTTGATCAGGTTCAGCAGGACCTGCTCGATCATCA
>CAZSOU010000042.1:0-19576 GCA_964608595.1 uncultured Rhodanobacteraceae bacterium | reverse complement strand
ATCAGCATGAACACCAGTTCGCCGCCGAACATGTTGCCGAACAGTCGCATCGACAACGAAATCGGCTTGGACAGATGCTCGACCAGGTTGAGGATGATGTTGAACGGCGCCAGCGCAATCGCGGCGACCGTGCCCTTGGCCTTGAATGGCGAGGTGACCTGCTCCTTGAGGAAACCGCCGCCGCCCTTGACCTTGACCGAAAAGAACATGGTCAGCACGAAAATGGTCAGGCTCATCGCGAACGTGGTGAACACGTCGGCCGTGGCCACGGTCTTGAAATGGAAGCTTTCGGCAAACGAATGACCGGCGAACAGCGTCACCACACCGCCGACCAGATCGATGGGAACCAGATCGATGAGGTTCATCAACAGTACCCACATGAAGACCGTCAACCCGAGCGGCGCGAGAAAGCTGCGATCGCCGTGGAACAGGTCCTTCACCTGGCCGTCGACGAATTCGACCACCAACTCGACGAATGCCTGACCCTTGCCCGGCACGCCCGACGTCGCCTTGCGCGCGAAAGTATAGAACCAGATGAAAAACGCGGCGCCGACCAGCAGGCCCATGATCCAGCTGTCGAGGTGAAAATTGCGGCCGAGCACCTCCACACTGTTGAAGTGGATATGATGCTGGATGTATTCGGTCAGGCCGCCACCGGAAGGGGCTTGGATTGCCATCATTGTTCCTTGAATCTCAACGCCACCAAATTGACTGCAAGTGCCGCAACCACCCCCGTGATGGCAGGCAGCGGCGGCAGGTGCCAGACGACCAGCACCACGAAAAGTCCGCCCAGAACCACGAACCACTTGAGCACGGTGCCCAGCAGTACCCGCATCACCACGACGCCGGGTCGGCCCCGCGTCAATGCACGCGATGCCATCAGCGCCGTGCCCGCCGTCACCAGGACGGCTCCCGCCGCTGCTGACACTGCGGCGCGCCAGCCCTGCAATAAAAACAGCAGGCCGACAAGGAGGGCCACCCCCGACTGCGCGGCCAGAAGGCGCGCGGCCAGAAGGCGACCGGCGGCGAGAGTATTGAGCACGCGGGCTTCTCCGTGCGACAGGCCCCCGCGGGCCAATCGTTACGATTTTCAGGTTTCGAAGTCCAGAGCGCGCGAATTGTAACAGCCCCTCACGGGCGGCAACAAGCGCATTTTCCCATCCCCATCGCGGGGTTACACGACCGACCCGCCGTCACCGCGACAAATTGCACCGGCAGTACAGGTCTCGCGCACCGTCACCGCGCTCAAGCCGGGTAGGCGCGGCGCCAGTTGCCGCCAGATCCACTGCGCCAGCACTTCGCTGGTCGGATTTTCCAACCCTTCGATCTCATTGAGGTAATGATGGTCGAGTTGATCGAAGATCGGCGCAAAGGCCGCCTTGATGTCGGCGAAATCGATCACCCAGCCGGTATGCGCGTCGGGTTCGCCGGTCACGCGGATCTCGATACCGAACGAATGCCCGTGCAGGCGCGCGCACTTGTGCCCCTCGGGGACGTTCGGCAGCCGATGCGCCGCTTCGATGGTGAATTGTTTGTAGATTTCCATGGGAACGCCTGCATGATAACGCTGCGGAAACGACAAGGCCCGCCATGAGCGGGCCTTGATTCCATGATCTTCCAATCTTGTGCGCAGAAGCCTGCCTGCAGGCGATGAGGTGTGCCGTCATTGCCGACAATCGCCCGCGGGCAGGTCGTCCTGCCAATGATCCGTGCGCCACGCGAAGCGTGGGCGCGGGATCGGGATCACTTGATCTTGCCTTCCTTGTAGATCACGTGCTTGCGCACGACCGGATCGTACTTCTTGATCTGCATCTTGTCCGGCGTGTTCTTCTTGTTCTTGTCGGTGGTGTAGAAGTGGCCGGTGCCGGCCGAAGAAATCAGACGGATCTTGTCGCGTTTGCCTGCCATGATTCAATCCTCCTCAGATCTTCTCGCCGCGAGCACGCAGCTGGGCGATCACGGCTTCGATGCCGTTCTTGTCGATGGTGCGCAGTGCGTGATTGGACACGCGCAGTTTCACCCAGCGCTTTTCGCTGGGCACCCAGAAACGACGCTCGTGCAGGTTGGGCAACCAGCGACGGCGGTTCTTGTTGTTGGCATGCGAGACATTGTTGCCGGTTGTCGCGCGCTTGCCGGTGACTTGGCATTGACGAGCCATGATGGCCTCCGTAATCGGTGTGAGCCGCCCATTGGCCAGGACGACGTCGGCCCAGCGCGGCCTTGAAGCCGTTGCGCGGTGCTGGTGAAACCTGTCCGCCATTCCGCATCGCGCCGCGGAATGGCCGTGAATCGGGGCGTGTCCGGCGTGGACAGACCGACAGGCAGTCGCGCATTATGGCAGCAGCGTCAGGCATTGGGCAAGTACTTGGCCAGGCTTCTAGGCATGGCCGGGGGATGTGTGGGAGAATCATCGGCTTCGATCGCCCAATTTCCGAGGAAGCACCCATGGCAGAGACCACGCCCGCCAACGGCCAGGACAACGGCCAGAACGCCCAGCCGCAAATGATGTTGCAGAAAATCTACGTCAAGGATGCCTCCTTCGAGGCGCCGAACGCGCCGCAGATCTTCCAGCAACTCGGCGAAAGCGAGCAGGAGCCGCAGGTGCAGCTCAACCTCAGCCAGCAAGCCAACAAGGTTGCCGACGGCGTGCATGAAGTGGTGCTGACATTGACCCTGACCTGCACGGTCGGCGAAAACACCGCGTATCTGGCCGAAGTGCACCAGGCCGGCATCTTCGGCATTGCCGGTTTCAGCGAACAGGACATGGCCGGAATACTCGGCAGCTACTGCCCGAATCTGCTGTTTCCGTATGCCCGTCAGGTGATTTCCTCGATGATCCTGGAAGGTGGCTTCCCGCCGTTCCTGCTGCAGCCGATCAACTTCGACGCCCTGTTCGCCGAACAGCAACAGCGCCAGGATGCGCAAGGTGATGCGTCGGCCCCGACCCTCAACTCCTGACTCGCGCACGGCATCACATGAGCAAGGATTCACCGCGCATCGCGGTGCTGGGGGCCGGGTCGTGGGGCACGGCCCTGGCCGCCCTTCTGGCACGCAACGGTACCCGCACCACACTCTGGGGCCGAGATGCCGATGCCGTGGCGGCCATGGCCGCCACGCATCGCAATGCGCGCTATCTGCCCGACCTGGATCTCCCCGATTCGCTGCAATATGAATCGGATCTGGCAAAGGCGCTGGTCGGCGCCGACATCGTGCTGATCGCGGTTCCCAGCCATGCCTTTGCCGCACTGCTTGACGCCATCGCACCGCATCTTGATGCCGATGTCGGCATCACGTGGGCCACCAAGGGGTTCGAACCGGGTACCGGCCGCTTTCTGCACGAACTGGTGGGCGAGCGCCTGCCGGGGCACCCGATGGCCGTCATCACCGGCCCGTCGTTTGCACGCGAAGTCGTCGCCGGATTGCCCACCGCCGTCACCGTGCATGGCAACCGGGACGATTTCGCCCAATGTGTCGCCAACCTGTTGCATGCACCCAACCTGCGCGCCTATACCGGCCACGACATGCTGGGCGCCGAGCTCGGTGGCGCGGTGAAAAACGTCCTGGCCGTCGCCACCGGGGTCGCCGACGGCATGGAGCTTGGTCTCAATGCCCGCGCCGGCCTCATCACGCGCGGCATGTACGAAATCCTGCAACTGGGCATGGCCATGGGCGCTCGCGCGGAAACCCTGATGGGTCTGTCCGGCCTCGGCGATCTGGTGCTGACCTGCACGGGTGATCTTTCGCGCAATCGTCGACTGGGACTGGCGCTCGGTCGCGGCGTGCCACTGGAAGAAGCACGCCGCCAGATCGGCCAGGTGGTCGAGAGCCTCGTCACCGCCGACGAAGTGGCGCGTCTGGCCGACCTGCATGGTCTGGACCTGCCCATCGCTTCGGGCGTACGCGCTGTTCTGCACGGCGAAATCACGCCCGAAAAAGCGGTCGAGCAATTGCTGGCACGAGACCAGAAGCCCGAATATCCCGGCGAACTGTTTCCGGCGCGCTGATTCACCGCCACCTGTTTGCCGAACCGGAGCCCGCCCTTTGGCCCGTTGGCGCATCGCGCCGACTTGTTCAGGCGCATCTTGCTAAGCTTGCCGATTGTGTGTCGGCCGCGAGCGAGATCGGATGCAGCAATCACCCACCGGCGAACGCGACAAACCCTCGGCAGACGCCTCGGCGCCCGCCGCCGCTGCCGTCCTGCCCAAGGCCTGGCAGGACGTGCTGGCAGGCCGGGCGCCGCGCACACCGCGTGGCCCCCGCGGCAGCCTGGGCTTTTTTCTCGAGCTGATCCGCGACGAGGACGCCCCGAGCGCCGGCCTGGAAGCCGCCCCCGTGTGGCTGTCCCCCAAGACCCGTACGCATCCGGCCAAGGCGACGCCTCTGGATGGCGCGCAATTGGCGCATGCGCAACTGAGTCTGGCCGAACAGCGACTGGCCGTCAGCGTGCTCGGGTTGCCCTCGAGTACCCGCAAGGAACGCCATTACGCGCACCTGACCGGCAAGCTCGGCGATGCACTGCTGACGGACATGCTCGATACCGTGCCGTGTTTTCTGGGCGGCGTGGCCGGGCTGCATCTCTCGCGCGGCAAATCGCACACCCTGAACTGGCAATGGCAAAAGCGTGCCGATGGCCAGCAGCAGCTCATGCCGCGCACCCGTCGCAACCAGCGCCTGATCGTCATCGGCAACCTGTGGTATCTGGATGCCGAACACGCGCAATTGGGCATGTTGCACGGCGAGCATGGCGACCACGGTGAGGCCCGGTGGCTGAACCTGCCGCCGCTGACACCCGAACACAGCGCCGCCTTCGGCACGGCACTGGCCGCATCGTCGTTGGCCAGACAACTGCCGGCCCCGCATGTATTCGAAGCACCGCGCACCATCGACGCGTCACCGCACCCGGTGCTCGCGCTCAACGCCCTGTCCCGACACCCTCGTATCGACAATGGCAGTGCGCCGCTCGGTTATGCGCGGCTGGGCTTCGATTACGCCGGCATCGCCTTGTCCGCGCACGACGACGAGGCCGGCCCCTCGCAACGCGTGCGCAACGGCAAATTGGTCGAAATCGAACGCCGCCGTGCCGAAGAGTTGGCACTGATGGAACGGCTGGAAGGCCATGGCCTGCGCCCCGCCGTGGACACCGAAGGCCTGCCCTGGGATGTCGCCGAAACCCTGCCCGCCGACGCCTGGCTGTTTCCCGGCAAAGGCCACACCGGGGCACTGGAAGTCAATACGCCCTCGCGCTGGTTGTCGCTTCGCGAACGCTTCGAGGACGACGGTTTCCGGCTCGATTATGCCCCCAGTTTCCCCTTTGAAATCGTCGATGCGCCAGCCCACTGGTACGCCCGGGCACGCGACACGCGCGGGCACCGCCGCTTCGATCTGGAAATCGGCGTCGAACTCGAAGGCACGCAATTCAACTTGTTGCCCGCCGTCACCCGCGCCCTGCACACGGGACAGCTCACGCTGGATGCGGCGCCGAACGAAACCGACGATCCGATCTGGTACGCGCCACTGGACGGACGCCGCCGCATCCCCGTGCACGTCAGGGAATTGCGGCCATTGTTGACGCCGCTGACCGATCATCTGAGCCATCCGGCCGAACATGTGCGCCTGCCGCGTGTGCAAGCCGGGCGCCTGGACGAACTGGCCAGAGCCCTGCCTGACCCGCACGATCTCAAGGCGCCGGCGACGCTGCGCGAATTCACTACCCGATTGCAAACGGCCGCTTCACGCGCGCAACAGACGGTGCCGAAAACGCTCGAGGCGACTTTGCGTCCCTATCAGGTCGAAGGCTTGCGCTGGCTCGATGCACTGGCCGAAGCGGGCATCGGCGGTATCCTCGCCGACGACATGGGCCTGGGCAAGACCCTGCAAGTACTGGCCCATGTTCTGGCTTTGCGCGAAGCCGGCAGGCTGACCCGACCCGTACTGATCGTCGCACCCACCAGCTTGATTCCCAACTGGGAGAGTGAAGCGGCGCGCTTCGCCCCCACGTTGTCGCAACTGACCTTGAGCGGCCCGCAACGTGCCGAGCATTTCGATGCCATCGACGATCACGATCTGATCCTGACCAGCTACGCGCTGTTGCCGCGGGATCAATCGACGCTCAGGAAACACCATTATGCGCTGGTCGTGCTCGATGAAGCACAGCAGGTCAAAAACCCGCGCACCCATGCCCGCCGTGCCGTACTCGCCCTGAAAGCCCCGCGTCGCCTGTGCATGACGGGCACGCCACTGGAAAATCATCTGGGCGAGCTGTGGTCGCAGATGGATCTGGCCGTACCCGGACTGCTCGGCGACGAGTCGGCATTCCGTCATCATTACCGCATCCCGATCGAAAAGCATCACGACGAAGAGCGTCAGCAGCGCCTCAACCAGCGCTTGGCGCCATTCATTCTGCGCCGCACCAAAGCACAGGTGGCGACGGAACTGCCGCCCAAGACGGAGGTTGCCCGCCGGGTGATCATGCGTGGGCAGCAGCGCCAACTCTACGATTCCCTGCGCGACCATCTCGCCGAACAACTGCACGAGGTCATCGCCGAGCGCGGCATCGAGCATGCCGGCATCGTCGTTCTCGATGCCTTGCTGAAACTGCGTCAGGTCTGCTGCGATCCGCGCCTCGTCAAAAGCGACGAAGCCAAGGGCATCCGCGACTCGGCCAAGTTCGAATTGCTGATGGAGATGCTGCCGGCGTTGCTGGCCGAGGGTCGGCGCGTGCTGGTATTTTCGCAATTCACGGAAATGCTGAAGTTGATCGCGCATGAACTTGATCGGCGCCATGTCCCGTACGTCACTCTGACGGGCGACACGCGTGACCGGGCCGCACCCGTGAACCAGTTTCAGGATGGCGAGGTATCGCTGTTTCTGCTGTCACTCAAGGCGGGCGGCGTCGGCCTGAATCTTACCGCGGCCGATGCGGTGGTCCATTACGACCCGTGGTGGAATCCGGCCGCCGAAGCGCAAGCCTCGGATCGTGCTCATCGCATCGGCCAGGACAAGCCGGTATTCGTTTACCGCCTGATTACCGCCGGAACGGTCGAAGAGCGCATCGAAGCCATGAAGGCCCGCAAGGCCGAACTCGCCGAAGCCGTGCTGGCCGGCGGCGGCAGTCGCGAACGGCTGAAATTCGACCAGGCCGATCTGGACGCCTTGCTGGCGCCGGCATGAAGGCCCTCCACAGCCATCACGCATCGACTCACCGGCTCGGCGCATTCTTGAAGACGCTCTGATCCACTCCACGCAGGTGGCACCTGTCTGCCGGTCCGAAAGACATGCGCGGGATGGATCAGAGAATCCTTAATCCCAATTTAGCCTTTTCCGGATGCGGCCGGGTTAGTCTTGCCGCACCACTTCCATCAATCACCGCCATGCGCCTTTATTTCGCTTTTTCCATCGCCACCGCCCTGGCCCTGGGAGGCTGTTCCTCGCCGTCGGCGCCCGATCAGGCACCATCGACGCCAAGGGCGATCGCCCCGGCAGCGAGCGCCACCGCGACCGAACTCACACTGGGTTCGCCGGCGTGGTATGCGTGGGTGAACGACAAACTCGGGATCAACAGCCACGCCAAGGACATACCCGAACCGGGGACGCCCGACTGGAACCGGTTGATACAGCGCAAACTGGGCCAGGAGGCGCCGCAATCGAAGCCGGGTTCGTCCGAGTGGCAGCAATCGGTCGATTCGCTCCTGCGCACGAGGGTGCCGGCAAGCACATCATCGACACATTGAAGCAGGCGGACCGCAGCCCACCGATATCGCGCCGGCGAGCCCGGGCTCGCCCCGGGCGTGCACATTGGCTCAGATCAAGCCGTAACTCTTCAGCAAGGCATCGGCGTCGGGCTCGCGACCGCGGAAGGCGACAAAGCTTTCCAACGCCGGTCGCGTGGCGCCTTGCGCCAGAACTTCACGACGAAACGCATCACCGGTGGCGCGGTCGATGACGCCAGCCTGTTCGAACTTGTCGAAGGTGTCGGCGGACAGCACCTCGGCCCACAAATAACTGTAGTAACCGGCCGCGTAACCGCCGGCGAAAATGTGCCCGAAGGCATGCGGAAAACGCTGCCATGCCGGCGGGTGCAGAACCGCGACATCCTTGCGCACGCGTTCCAGCACGCTCATGGCAAGCGCGCCGTGCGCGGGTTCGTATTCCAGGTGCAGACGGAAATCGAACAGCGCGAACTCCAGCTGCCGCACCAGAAACATGCCGGCCTGAAAATGCCGTGCGTCGAGCATGCGTTGGTAAAGGTCGTCCGGCAGATGCTCGCCCGTCCGGTAGTGTCGCGCGAACAGGTCCAGCGTGGCGCGGTCCCAGCCGAAGTTCTCCATGAACTGGCTGGGCAGTTCCACCGCGTCCCATTCCACACCGTCGATGCCGCCGACGGACGGAATGTCGACCTCGGTCAGAAGGTGATGCAGGCAATGACCGCACTCGTGAAACAACGTCAGGACATCGTCGTGGGTGATCAGCGCCGGCGCATTCTCGGTCGGTGGCGCAAAATTGCAGGTGAGAAACGCGACCGGCGCCTCGTGCTTGTCACCGTCGCGAAAGCGTGAACGGCAGACGTCCATCCACGCGCCGCCGCGCTTGCCCTTGCGCGCGTAAATGTCCATGTACAAACCGGCGAACGGCGTGCCATCAACATCGCGCAGCTCGTAGTAGCGCACGTCGGGATGCCAGGTGTCGACCTCCGCGCGCTCGGCGAGCGTGATGCCGTAGAGCTTGCCGATCAAGGCGACAAGGCCGTCGATGACGGCAGGCGCGGCGAAGTAGGCCTTGAGCTGCTCCTCGTCCAGCGCATAGCGTTCACGACGCAGCTTTTCCGAGGCCCAGGCGACGTCCCAGGGTTCGAGGTTGGTGATGTCGAGATGCTCGCGCGCAAAATGCTTGAGCTCGTCACGCTCGGCAAGCGCGACCGGCCGTGCACGTTCGACCAGATCGTGCAGAAATTCCATCACCGTCACCGGCGTGTCGGCCATCTTGGTCGCCAGCGACTCTTCGGCCGCATTGTCGAAGCCGAGCAGTTGCGCCGCTTCGTGACGCAGCGCCATGATTTTCTCGATGCGCTCGGAATTGTCGAATTCGCCCGCGTTCGGCCCTTGGTCGGAAGCGCGGGTTTGATAGGCCCAATAGACCTTTTCACGCAACGCGTGATCGTCGGCATGGGTCAATACGGCCTGCACGGACGGCTGCTGCAGCGTGATCAGATAACCCTCCATCCCCCGTTCACGCGCGTACTGGCGCAACACCGCACGACCGGACTCGGGAATACCCTCCAGATCGCGTTCGTCGGTGACGTGATGCTGCCAGGCGTCAGTGGCATCGAGAACCACATTGGAAAAGTCGGTGCTCAACCGCGACAGTTCGTTGGCAATGACGCGAAAACGACTGCGCGCCGGATCATCCAATGCCACACCGGAAAGACGAAAGTCGCGCAGGGCGTGGTCGAGTGCCGCGCGCCGCGCACGCGGAAGATCGTCGCCGGCCGCGTCGGATACATCCTTGACGGCGTTGTACAAAGCACGGTTCTGCCCCAGCTCGCTGGAAAAAACGGTGATCTTTTCCTGTGCCGCCATGTAGGCCTGGCGCAATTCGGGCGTGTCGGCCACGCCATGCAGATGGCTTACCGGTGCCCAGGCTCGCGCAAGCCGTTGTTCCAGGCGCTCCTGAGCCAGCATGACATGCTCGAAATCGTGGCGGGCGTCATGGGCCGTCAGCGCATCGATGCCGCGGCGGTAATCGGCCAGAATCGCGTCGATGGCCGGTGCCACGTGTTCGGCGCGGATGGCGGAAAACGCCGGCAAGGCGCTGTCGTCGAGCAGGGGATTGTCGTGGGTCATGCGTGGGTCGGTGGCAGAAAACTGCCCACAGCGTGGTGCTGCCGGAGGGTGAAATCAAGCGATATGATGCATCGGGTAGCGATAAGGATCGGATGCCGATGACTCCGGGCGTGCTCGATACGCAAAACTTGCTGCGCCGCAACCTCGTGTTCGGGCAACTGGATGCGCACGAACTCGAATCGGTGGAGCGCGAGATGGCCGCGATGTCGGTTCCCGGCGGCCAATTGCTGTTCGCCCGCGGCGATCCGCCGGATGCACTTTACGTGCTCAAGTCGGGGAGCCTTGGCGCGTTTCGCGAACCCGAGGCCGGCGGTGCACCGCAACTGGTCAGCCTGGTCGGCAGTGGCCAGACTATCGGCGCTCTGGGCATGTTGACGCGCCAGAAACGTCTGTTCGACCTGCGCGCACTGCGTGATTCGGAATTGCTGCGCCTGCCCCGTGAAGGATTCGATGCGCTGATCGACGAACATCCGCGCGCCATGCTGGGCGCCGCGCAGCTCGCGCTGGAGCGCCTGCTGGAAGAAAACCGGCACCCGCCCGTGCTCTTGCCGCACACCTTCGCGGTGTTGCCGTTCGACCGTCATGTGCCGGTACGCCGATTGGCCGAACGACTTTGCGCCGCACTCCAGACGCATGGCGAATGCCTGCTGGTGGATGCGGCGATGGGGCAAGGTCACGATTCGAGTTGGTTCGCCGAGCGCGAGCAGGAAGTGCGGTTCGTGTTGTATGTCGATGACGGCACCGATCCGCTGTGGCGGGAATTGTGCCGGCGGCAAGCCGATGCGCTGCTGCTGGTGGTCAATGCCGGGCGCCAGGCCGACGCCTGGCCCGACCGCGCGGCGCTGGATCGGCATGCCGCTCGCGAACGCCCGCGATATCTGCTGTTGCAGCATCCGGGCGCGGACATTCTGCCGGGCGCGGCAAAACGCTGGCATGGCGCGTTCACGCGACCGGTATTGCAACACCATGTGCGTGAAGCGCACCAGAAACGCGACCTGGCGCGGCTGGCACGACTGCTGGCAAGGCGTGGCACGGGCCTGGTGTTTTCCGGCGGCGGCGCGCGCGGTTTTGCCGCCATCGGCGTGATCCGCGCGCTGCGCGAGGCGGGTATCGAAATCGACGCCGTCGGAGGTACCAGCATCGGCGCGATCATCGGTGCCGGTGTGGCGTTGGAGTGGGACGATGCCGCGCTGTACCGCCGCTTCAAGCATGCCTTTGTCGACGGCAAGCCACTGGCCGATCGAACCCTGCCGCTGGTGGCCCTGAGTCGTGGACGACGTACGGTGAATCTGTTGCGCGAAACCTATGGCGACGTCGATATCGAGGATATGCCGTTGTCGTTTTATTGCATGGTTTCCAACCTCACCAGCGGTCGCGCCGAAGTACGGCGTACCGGTCGCCTGTGGTTCTGGCTGCGCGGCTCCAGTGCCATCCCGGGCATCCTGCCGCCCCTGCTGCATCGCGGACAGGTCTACGTGGACGGTGCGGTCACCAACAATCTGCCGACCGACGTGATGCGCGATGCCGGGCTGGCGAACATCATCGCCTGCGACATCAGCGCCGATGACGCCCTGAGCGCACGTATCGAGGAAACCGCGCTGCCGTCCGCGTGGCGGGTGCTGACGCAATCGTTCGATCACGTGCGCCCCGGGCTGCTGCCGATTCTGCTGCGCGCCGGCATGGTCAATACCGAAGCGGCCAGTGCCCGCCGACGCGAATTGGCCGATCTGGTGCTGACGCCGTCGCTGTCCGACGTCGGGCTGCTGGACTGGAAAGCCTACGACCAGACCATCGAAGCCGGTTACCAACATGCCCGGCACGCACTCGAAAACGGCGCATGGCCGTCATGACCGCTCGGGACTCTCTCTGATCGTGATCAAAAAGTCCCGATACAATGAACGCATGACTTCGATTCGACCCTGGGGCGACGCCGAGCCCCGCATCGGCCAGCGCGTGTACATCGACCCGGCCGCTACCGTCATCGGCGACGTGGAACTGGGCGATGACGTGTCGCTGTGGCCCGGCACGGTGTTGCGCGGCGACGTGGAACGCATCCGCGTCGGCGCGCGCAGCAACATCCAGGACGGCGCCATCGTCCACGTCACCCACGACGGCCCGTACACGCCCGGCGGTCAGCCCTGCAGGATCGGCGCCGACGTCACCATCGGCCACGGTGCGGTGGTGCACGCCTGCACGCTGGAAGACGCCTGCCTGATCGGCATGCACGCGACCGTGCTCGACGGCGCCATCGTCGAACGCCACGCCTTCGTCGGCGCCGGCGCACTGGTTGCACCCGGCAAAGTGGTCGGCGAGGGTGAACTGTGGCTGGGCAATCCCGCACGTTGCGTACGCAAGCTCGATGCGAACGCCATCGAGCAACTGGCCTATTCGGCAGCGCATTACGTCAAGCTCAAAGACCGCTATCTGGCGCTGCACCGCCTGTAGACGGAATGGCCCGGGTGCGCCTCAGTCGCGCAACTCGCGATACACCGCTTCGGTGTCCGGCCGCTTGCCGTGCCACAGCTCGAATGCATCGGCGGCGGTTTCCAGCAACATGCCGAGACCGTCGAAAGCGAATTTGGCTTCGGCAGCCTGAGCCCACGCGAGAAAATCGGTGGCGGCACTGCCGTAGGAAAGGTCGTAGCAGAGCGCGCGCGCGCCGACGATGTTGAACGGCAGTTCCAGCGAACGCCCGGTGACGCCGGCCGACGTGGCATTGATGATCAGGTCGTAACTGCCGATCGAATCCAGATCCTCCCAGTAACGATTGCGCACGCGCGCCGGCTCGCCGAGGCGGTCACACAGCGCTTCGGCGCGCGCGTTGGTGCGGTTGACCACGGTGATGCGCTTGACCCCCGCATCCAGCAGCGCCCAGGCCACGCCGTGGGCCGCGCCGCCGGCGCCCAGCAACAGCGTGTCGTGGCCACGCAGATCCACGCGGTGACGTTCGGCAAGGTCGCGCACCAGGCCGTCGCCGTCGGTATTGTGCGCTGCAAGCGTCCCGTCGGCATGCGCCGTGAGCACGTTGGCGGTCCCGACGCGTTCGGCGGCCGGCGAGCGCGTGTCGGCAAGGTCGAACGCGGCGCGCTTGTGCGGCACGGTCACGTTTGCACCGGCGCCGCCGGCGGCGAAAAAGTCGCGCACGCCGGCAACGAAGTCCGCGGGGCTTGCATCGGTCACGTCGTATTCGAGGTCGATGCCGAATTGGCGCGCGAATGCCTGATGAATGCGCGGCGACAACGAATGGGCCACCGGGTGGCCGAAGACGGTATAGCGACGGGTGTCGGCACTCATGTGCGGGCTCCGTGAAAATTGGCGCTCATTGTAGCCCTGTCGCAGCCCGTGAGATGAGCGCCGTGCACAGTGGCCATGAACCCGTTCATACAGGAATCGTCATGACCACTCATCGCCCCGCTTCCACCTCACCCTGGTTGCCCTGGCTGGCCGCATGGCTGGTACTGGGCATGTTGATCCTGGCGTTGACGCCGCTGACCGCGTGGACCGCCCTGCTCGGTTGGGGACCCGCCGTATGGCTGGTGGTCACGCCATTGCTGATGTTGCTGGTGGCCGAACCCCGCCTGCCGCTCCGTTTGCTGGCGGCCTGGGTGCGACGCGAGCAGCGTCGTGGCGGCATCCCCTGCACTGCAGGAACGTCCACATGATGCGCCGGCAAAACGACTCGCCTTCAACCACCGCGCTGGACGGGCGGCTTGTCGTCGACCTGATCTCCCCACCAGGCGTTTGCCCGCCCGTTGGATGATCCACGTCGCAGAAGCCGCCGCCGGGAACAAGCCGTCGGCCTCGACGCGCGCACCATCTGGCGCGACGATCATGGCGACACCCGGTGCTTCGAAAAATCTCGGCGTCGGTGCAATCACGCCGCGGCGGCGCCTGGCCGCGAAGGCTCTATACTCGGCGCGTTCCCGCAAAAGGCTGCCATCATGCGTCGATTTCTGCTGCTTGCCACCGGCATGGTTCTGGTTCTGCTGCTTGCCGCTTGCGGCAACAAAGGACCGCTGGTGCGGGCATCCGCACAACCGCAAGCCGCGGCCACGTCGATGCCGGCCACGACCAGTACGGTGCCGGACAAACAACCGTGAGCCGACGCTTTTCCAAGATGCACGGTCTGGGCAACGATTTCGTCGTGATCGACGCCCGCGATGCCCCGCTTGATCTGGACAGGCACGCCATCCGCACGCTGGCCGATCGTCATGCCGGCATCGGTTTCGACCAGTTGCTGACGATCGAGAACGCACGCGATGGCCGCAGCGCGTTCGCCTACGGCATCTGGAACGCCGATGGCGATCCGGTCGGCCAGTGCGGCAACGGCGTGCGCTGCGTGGCGGCGTGGCTGCATCGCGCGGGCGACCTGGCCGGCGGCGAAAACGTGCCGCTGGAAAGCCCGTCCGGTACGGTGCAGGTGCGGCTCATCGATCCGTCCACGGTCAGCGTGGACATGGGCGAGCCGTGTTTCGTCCCGGCCGACATACCATTCGAGGCGACCCGTGAAGCCGACAGCTACGCGCTCGACATCGACGGCGAAACACTCGACATCGGCGCGGTATCGATCGGCAATCCGCATGCCGTGATCGAAGTCGACACGCTTCAAAGCGCGCGCGTGGATCGGTGGGGGCCGCAAATCACCACCCATCCGCGTTTTCCCGCAGGCTGCAATGCGGGTTTCGCGGTCGTGTGCGGCCGCGACCGCATCGATTTGCGCGTGCACGAACGTGGCAGCGGCTGGACGCGCGCGTGCGGCACCGGCGCCTGCGCGGCGGCGGCCGTACTCAGGCGACGCGGTCTGGTTGGCGCCCGCGTGGACGTGCACCTGCCCGGCGGCGCATTGTGCATCGACTGGAACGGCCCCGGTCATGCGCTCACGATGACCGGCCCGGCAGCTTTCGTGTTCGAAGGCGAGATGCCTTGATGCCGATAGCGCGACGCCGCACACTTGGCGCAACACGTCGCCATGCCCCCGCGGCGAATTCGCACCGCGACACGGGATGACGCGACACCGATTCAACACCGACCCTTCTGGAGCACCTCATGGGCGAAACCGATCTCAAGGATGAACTGCAGGCGACGGACGTGGCCGATTACCTGCGCCGCCACCCACAGTTCCTCACACAATTTCCGGATCTGGCGCCCGAGCTGAAAATGCCGCGCGGCGAAGGCGAGATCGCGTCGCTGGCCAGTTACCAGCTGGACGCCTTGCGGCGCAAGAACCGCGAGCTGGAGCGCAAACTGACCGAACTGGTGCAGGTGGCCGGCCAGAACGAAACGCTGATGATGCGCGTGCATGCCTTCAACATCGGCTTGTTGCGCGCGGCGAATGCCGCCGACCTGGTGCGCTCGGTGGCGGCCGGTCTGACCGAGGATTTCGACACCGAACTGGTGCGCGTGGTGCTGTTTCACCCCGTTGCCGGCCTGCCCGAAGCAGACTGGTGGCGCATCGAACCGCAGGGCCCGGCTGGGCTGCCCGCTTTTGCCGAGTTTCTGGCGCGCGAAGAGCCGCAAGTCGGACGCCTGCCGCCGACGATGCTGGAATCGCTGTTCGGCGGCACCGCCGCGAGCGTGGAATCGGCCGCCCTGGTGCACCTTGGCGATGCCGGCTTGATGGCCATCGGCAGCCACGATGCCAACCGCTTTCATCCCGGCATGGGCGGCGTGTTCCTGAAGCTGATCGGCGAAGCCGTCAGCACCGCGCTGGAACGTCACCGGGACGGTCCCTGAATCATGACGCCCGCCGCCACCGTCGATGTCTGGCTGACACGGATGGCGGCCGAACGTGCCCCATCCCGGCACACGCTGGCGGCGTATCGGCGCGATCTGACCAAGCTGACCAACTGGATGCAGGCGCGGGAGATCGACGATTTCGCGCGCCTCACGCCCGATCACGTACGCGCATTCGTGGCCGCGCAACATCGCGGCGGCCTTGCGCCGTCGAGTCTGCAGCGGCTGCTGTCATCGTGTCGCAGCCTGTTCACCTGGCTGATCGGCGAAGGCGTCATCGAACACAACCCGGCAGCCGGCGTACGCGGCCCGCGCGCGCGGCGCAAGTTGCCCGAAGTGCTGGATGTCGACGAAGCCAGTCAGCTGGTCGACGTGCCGACCGATGTCGATCTGGGCGCGCGCGATCACGCCATGCTGGAATTGTTCTACTCCTCGGGACTGCGCCTGTCCGAGCTGGTCGGTCTGACATGGCGCGATCTGAACCTGGACGAAGGCCTGGTGCGCGTGCTCGGCAAAGGCTCCAGGACGCGCTTGATCCCGGTCGGCCGCTTTGCCGTCGCGGCGTTGCGCGAACTGGCCGCCGCGGCGCCCCACGCCGACCCAGGTTCGCCGGTGTTCGTGGGCCGTCAAGGACGTGCCATCAGCACGCGCACCGTGCAAAAACGCATGAAGCAGATCGCCGTGCGCCAGGGCATCGCTCGCAATGTGCACCCGCACATGTTGCGCCACAGTTTTGCCAGTCACCTGCTGGAGTCGTCCGGTGACCTGCGTGCAGTGCAGGAATTGCTCGGCCACGCCGACATCGGCACCACGCAGATATACACGCATCTGGATTTCCAGCATCTGGCCAAGGTCTACGACGGCGCGCATCCACGCGCCAAACGCAAATCCGACAAGTGACATACCGCATGACCGACATCACCGTTCGCCCCGCCACACCGGCCGACATTGCCCACCTGGTCGACTGGAACGCCGCCATGGCCGAAGAAACCGAAGCCAGGACGCTGGATCACGAGGTATTGGAGCAAGGCGTTCGAGGCGTCCTCGATGATCCGCGCCGCGGCTTCTACCTGCTCGCCGAACGCGACGGTGAAACCGTCGGCAGCCTGCTGGTGACCTATGAATGGAGCGACTGGCGCAACGGCGATTTCTGGTGGATCCAGAGCGTCTACGTCATTCCCGCCGCCCGCCGTCAGGGCGTGTTCCGGGCGCTTTACGCGGACACCGCGCGTCGCGCCCACGCCGCATCAGCCGTGGGTTTGCGCCTGTACGTGGAACTCGAAAACAGGCGTGCGCAAAAAACCTACGAAAATCTCGGCATGCAACGTTGCCGCTACCACATGTATGAAACCGAGCAAACAGAACCAATGAAATCTGTTTGATGTTTCATATCAATTAGTTATGCCGTATAAATTAAAGTGTTGCATAAGGTTTAATGCGCAGCTAACATGTGTCTCACCGCAACCGCCATGGTCACCATGTCGACGCGGTCATTTCCCTTCCGGCTCTTGCTTCCGGACGACCCCGCGATCATTTCGCGGGGTTTTCTTTATGTGTGACACGTGTTTTCCCTCCGCCATGCGGGGCTTGCCCGCACGCCGTGGTGCACCTACGCTTCCGGTTCCCTTCTAGGAAGCTGCCGACATGCGCAAATTGTCCGCCCGTCTTTTGATCATGCTGCTGGCCGCCCTGGTGCTGGCGGCATGTCACCAAAACCCGCAGGAAAAACTGGCCGCCGAAAGCGAAACCCCGCAGGCGACCGTGCAAAACGCCATCCATGACATCAAGGACGGCCAATTCGATCAGCTCATGCAGCACCTGCTGCCGCCGGCTGATTACAAGCAGATGCGCAGCCAGTGGACGCAAAAGCACCAGCAGGACATCAACGACATCACCGATGAACAGCGCCGCAATTTTGCCAGCAAGATGCAGGAGCTGACCGGTCCGGACGCCAAGAAGAAGCAGTACGCCAAGCTTGAACCGGTGCTGGACAACTGGGACAGCAAGTACAAGGCGCGGGTACCGATGATGGTGGGCATCTTCCGCATCATGATCGGTACCAAGATCACCCAGTCCAAGACCATGAGCGCCGAGCAGAAAAGCCAGGCGCGCGGGGTGCTCGATGCACTGTCGACATGGGCACAGAACACCAACTGGGGCGACAAGGAAAAGGCCAGGCAAGCGGTCGGCACCGTCGTCGACACGGCGCGCGCACTCGACATCAAGACGCTGGATCAGGTCTACAAGCTTTCCTACGACCAGTCCATGCAGCGTTACACCACCGGATGGAAAGGCCTGAAGCAGCTGCTCGACATCTACGGTCTGTCGCTGGATGCCATCCTCGATTCGGCCAAGGTCAAGACCGTCAGCCAGAATGGCGACAACGCGACGGTCGAAGTGAACTACACCATCCTCGACAAGCCGATGACCACCAATATCGACATGGTGCGCAAGGGCAAACGCTGGTATGCCAGCAATTTCCTCAAGCACTGGAAGGAAGAACAGGCCAAACTGGCACATGCCCACAGCACCGCGAGTGCCGCCAGTGCGCCAGCGGCGCCCGCCTCCGCACCGACCGCCGCCAGCTCGGCGCCCTGAGCAGCGACAAATCATTCCGGTCCGTGCACCTTGATGTGCGCGGGCCGGTAAAATGAGCGACATGACTCCTGCTGATGCCACGTCGGCCGCGTCCACGCCGGCCACAAGTGTGCGCACCCATTGGTGGCGGGCCCTTGCCGGCCGTCTGCTGCAGCCGTGGGTGCGCATCAAGCGCGAGCCGGCCGAGCCGGCCACGTTGCTCGATCCGGACAAGCCGGTGTGCTATGTCATCGAACGCCACGGCCTGTCCGACACGCTGATCCTGGAACGCGCCTGCCGCGAGGCAGGATTGCCTTCACCGCATGCCCATTTGCCGACCGCGCGCCACGCCATGTTCACCCTGAGCAAGCGTCCGGGACGCGTGTTCGGGCGCACGCGGCGCGGGGCAATGCACGCCGAGCTGCGACACCTGCTGGAAGGGCTCGAGGTTGCGCCCGACGCGGACGTGCAACTGGTCCCGGTGGCCATCTACGTGGGTCGCGCCCCGGGCCGCGAGTCGGGCTGGTTCCGGGTGCTGTTCTCCGAGGAATGGGTCGTGGTCGGGCGCTTTCGCCGTCTGCTGGCACTGCTGCTCAACGGTCGCGATACCGTGGTGCATTTTTCGCGTCCGGTGAGCATGCGCGAAGTGCTGGAAGAGTCCGCCGACGAGCGCATCGAGCGCACCACGCGCAAGGTCGCGCGCGTGCTGCGCACGCACTTCCGGCGCATTCGCGCCGCCGTCATCGGGCCGGATCTCTCGCATCGGCGCAATGTGGTCGACAGTGTCCTCAGCGCCGCGCCAGTGCGCGAGGCGATCGATTCGCTGGCGTCCAAGGAGGGCATCTCGCGCGAGAAAGCAGCCCAACGCGCCGAAGGCATGATGCGCGAAATCGCCGCCGATTATTCGCACACCGTGGTGCGCTCGGCATCGTTTGCCTTGTCGTGGTTCTGGAACAAGGTCTACGACGGCATTTCCATGCGTCACTTCGACGAGGCTCGTGCCGTCGCGCCCGGTCACGAGGTGATCTACGTGCCCTGCCACCGCAGTCATGCCGATTATCTGCTGATGAGCTATCAACTGCAGGCCTCCGGCGTGGTGGTGCCGCACATTGCCGCCGGGGTCAACCTCAATCTGCCGGTGCTGGGCTCGTTCCTGCGTCGCGGCGGTGCGTTTTTCATGCGCCGCAGTTTTCGCGGCAGCGCGCTTTATTCCACCATCTTCAAGGAATACATGGCGCAACTGATCGACCGTGGCGTGCCGCTGGAGTATTTCATCGAAGGCGGACGTTCGCGTACCGGGCGCCTGCTCAAGCCGCGCGCGGGCATGTTGTCGATGACATTGCGCGCTTTTCTGCGCGCGCCGCGCCGGCCAGTGCTGTTCCAGCCGGTCTACATCGGCTACGAAAAGCTGATGGAGGGCAAGTCCT
>CAZSOU010000041.1:0-20199 GCA_964608595.1 uncultured Rhodanobacteraceae bacterium | reverse complement strand
CGGTCGCCGTTGATGAGCACGTCCACACGCACGAAGGGGCCGGCATCGAAACGCAGATGCTGATACTCCATCGACGCATAGCCACGCGTGGCCGACTTCAGCCGGTCGAAAAAGTCCAGCACCACTTCCGCCAGCGGCAATTCGTACGTGATCTGCACCTGATTGGCCATGTAGTGCATGCCGCGCTGCGTGCCACGCTTTTCTTCGCACAGCGTGATGACATTGCCGACATGTTCCTGCGGCGCCAGGATATTGGCGAGGATGATCGGTTCGCGGATTTCCTCCACCTGCGGTGAAGGTGGCAGTTTGGCCGGGTTGTCCAGCTCGACCACCGACCCGTCGGACTTGAGAATCTCGTAGACGACGGTCGGCGCGGTGGTCACCAGGTCCAGGTCGTATTCGCGTTCCAGACGTTCCTGCACGATTTCCATGTGCAGCATGCCGAGAAATCCGCAGCGGAAGCCGAAGCCCATGGCCTCGGAGGACTCGGGTTCGAAGAACAATGCCGCATCGTTGAGGCGAAGTTTGTCCAGCGCCTCGCGCAAGTTGCCGTAGTCGTCCGAGTCGACGGGAAACAGGCCCGCGAACACGCGTGGCTGCATGGTCTGGAAACCCGGCAGCGGTTCCGGAGCGGGATCGTTGGCAAGCGTCAGCGTGTCGCCCACCGGCGCGCCATGCACGTCCTTGATGGCGGCGTTGATCCAGCCCACTTCGCCGGTTGAAAGCTTGTCCAGTTTCTTGCGTTTCGGCGTGAACACGCCAACCTCGTCGACGCCATGATTGCGACCGGTGGACATGACCTGGATCTTGTCACCGGACTTGATTTCGCCGGCCATCACGCGCACCAGCATGACCACACCGAGATAGTTGTCGAACCACGAATCGATGATCAACGCCTGCAACTTGTCCGATTCGGGCTCCGTCGGTGGCGGGATGCGTGCGACGATCGCCTCGAGGACGTCGCGCACGTTCTGTCCGGTCTTGGCGCTGACACAAATGGCGTCCGACGCATCGATGCCGATGACGGCCTCGATTTCCTCCTTGACCTTGTCCGGATCGGCCGTCGGCAAGTCGATCTTGTTCAGCACCGGCACCACTTCCAGGCCCTGCTCCACCGCGGTGTAACAGTTGGCCACCGACTGCGCCTCCACGCCCTGCGCGGCGTCGACCACCAGCAGCGCGCCCTCGCAGGCCGCCAGCGAGCGGCTGACCTCGTAGGAAAAATCCACGTGCCCGGGCGTGTCGATGAAATTGAGGTGGTAGGTGTGTCCATCAAGCGCCACGTACGGCAGCGACACCGACTGGGACTTGATGGTGATGCCGCGTTCGCGCTCGATCGGATTGGTATCCAGCACCTGCGCCGCCATCTCGCGATCCGTGAGACCGCCGCACAGCTGAATGATGCGATCGGCCAGCGTGGATTTGCCGTGATCGATGTGGGCGATGATGGAGAAGTTGCGGATGCGGTCCATAGATCGTGCTGTGCTGACGGTGTCCGCCGTGGAGCGGGAATGTACCTGCGCACGGCACGACGCCGCCCCGAAGGCGGCGCCAAAACGTGGATTATCGCATGGAAAGGCAGCCCGTTCACGCACAACGCGCACGGGCTGCCCGATGCCGTCACTGACCGTTCTTGGGTACGGTGATGGTGACGAAACCCGAGTTGCCACGGCTGTCATGGACCAGCAACATCACGGTATCGCCGGGTTTGACATCAGCGGTCCATTTGTCGAAATCCTTCACGCTGCCGACCACATGCTGACCCACCATGGTGATGACATAGCCCGGACGCAAATGCGCTTCCATCGCCTGACGTCCCTGAACATTGGTGATGAGCACGCCCTGGCCCTTCTTGAGGCCCAGTTGCTCACGCTGTTCGCCGGTCATGTTCTCGACCGTGAAACCGAGCGGGTTGCTGCCGGACGTCGCATGTTCCGGATTGACGGACGAATAGGAGTCTTCGTCACGCGGCTTTGCACCCAGCTTGACCTTCACGTTTTCGGCCTTGCCCTGGTGCAGCACCTTGAGCGTCACTTCGGTACCCGGCTTGGTCGCGGCCACCATCGGCGGCAGCGATCCGGCGTCGAGAATTTCCGTGCCGTTGAATGCCTCGATCACGTCGCCGACCTGCAACCCCGCCTTGTCCGCCGGACTGCCGGGTTTGACTTCATGCACCAACGCACCACTGGCGGTCTGCAGGCCCAGAGCTTTTGCCTGCCCGGCATCCACCTGCTGGATGACCACGCCGATCATGCCGCGCGACACATAGCCCTTGTCCTTGAGCTGACGCACCGCATCCATGGCGATATTGATGGGAATGGAGAACGACACGCCGGCGTAGCTGCCCGTCGAGGAATAAATCTGCGAGTTGATGCCGACCACCTGGCCGTCCAGATTGAACAGCGGACCGCCGGAGTTGCCGGGGTTGATGGGCACGTCGGTCTGGATGAAGGGCACGTCCGGCTGGTCCTGGCTGCCGAAGTTGCGACCCACCGCGCTGACGATGCCCTGGGTGACCGTGTAGTCGAACGTGAACGGCATACCGATCGCCAGTACCCACTGCCCCGGCTCCAACGTGGACGAATCCCCCAGCGTCACGGTGGGAAGGTTCTTGGCATCAACCTTGAGCAACGCGATGTCGTACGGCTTGTCGGTACCGATCACCTTCGCGGTCAACACGCGACGATCGCGCAGACGTACGGTCACCTTGTCGGCATGATCGACCACGTGATCGTTGGTGAGAATGTAACCGTCACTGGAAATGATGAAACCCGTGCCGATGGACGTGTGCTCCATTTGACCGCGCGGCATCGGCTGCCCGAAGAAGTGACGGAAAATTTCCGGCACGCCCGGCGGGAGTTGTTGCGGGCCGCGTTGCGAACGGGGGCCTCGCGCCGGG
Source organism: uncultured Rhodanobacteraceae bacterium (assembly GCA_964608595.1). Lineage (GTDB taxonomy): Bacteria > Pseudomonadota > Gammaproteobacteria > Xanthomonadales > Rhodanobacteraceae > Oleiagrimonas. The sequence continues at coordinate 17,300 of CAZSOU010000041.1, read as the reverse complement.
AACCGGTGCGCGCTGCTGCTGCCGTCGTATTGGGCTTTCACGTGCACCACGGCCGCAGCATTCTTTTTGACGATCTGAGTGAAATCGGGCAGTTGCGCCGCATACGCGCTTGCCGCCGCCAGCAGCAATGCAAGTCCGGTCGTCAACCGCAGGCTCATGCGATTCATGGATGGAGGCCTCCTGTCTGGAATGAAGATGTGGGTCGCGGGATTTGATCAGCCGGCAAAATCATGCCCGGCGCGGGGGCCATGATGGCACCCGACAGATGAAGATGTTGCAAATGCGTTGCGGGTTCTACTGCGCCTGGAGACGCCAGCCTCGCGGTGTCACCGGCTGCCGGGGTGGAGGTGTCTGTATCCACCAGTGACGACTTTCCCGATGCACGACCTGGCCGCCATTCGAGTGCGGAATGGTCATGTACGGCGCAAGGCCCGGCGAGTAGTAGCCGGAAGGTTCGGAGTGACCGAGGAATTGCCCGCGTGGCGAGAAGTTGGCTGCGGCAGGTTGTGCCAGTTGCGCTGCCGCGGGAGACGCCGACAACCATCGCGGCACGGTGGGCGCGCTCATGGGCACATCGGTGGATGACGAGGCCGCATCCTTGCCCGAGGTCGCTACCGTACCGGCATCCGTGGAGACGGCCGATCGGGCTGCCTGCATGGGCTGCTTGCCCATCTGCGGCTGCACGACCACCAGAGCCGCCACTGCCACGCCTGCCGCGATGGCCCCGCCGGCCGACCAACGCAACCAACGGTGCGATGCATGTCTGGTCCGCGTCCCGGGAGCCGCTTCGATTTCGCGCATGATGCGTCCCGCCATGTCGGCATCGGCCAGGCCGTGCAAATCGTGGCGCAGGCTGTCGCCCACAAGGTGGTAGCGCTCCCAGGCGGCGGTCAGGGACGCATGGGCATCCATCCGCCGCAGCATGAAGCGGAACTGGTGCGAGTCCAGCTCCCCGTCCATCAGCGCGGAAAGATTTTCATGTTCGGCTTGTTTCATTTTGACGACTCCTCGCGGCCAGGCAACAACGGCCGCAATTGTTGGTCGATTGCCTCGCGCGCACGAAAAATGCGTGACCTCACGGTGCCAATGGGACAATCCATCGTCCGGGCAATCTCCTCGTAGCTGAGCCCGTCCACTTCCCGCAGGGTGATGGCCGTACGCAGCTCATCGGGCAATTCTTGGACAGCCGACAGCACCGTTTGTTCAATTTCCTGGCGCATCATTTCATGCTCGGGGGTGGCATTTTCATACAAGCGTTCGGCGCTGGGGCCGTAAACGGCATCTTCCATCGCAACGTCATCATTGGGCGGACGCCGGCGCTTGGCCACCAGGTGGTTCTTGGCCGTATTGGCGGCAATCTTGTAGAGCCAGGTGTAAAAGGCGCTGTCGCCGCGAAAAGAATGAATGGCACGCCACGCCCTCAGGAAAGCCTCCTGGGCCACGTCCTGACATTCGCTGCGGTCGGCGACATAACGCGAAATGAGGCCCACGATCTTGTGTTGATACTTGCGTACCAACAGGTCGAAAGCCCGCGAATCACCTTGTTGTACCCGCTCGACGAGAGCGCGATCCACTTCGTTTTTGCCCATCCGGGCCGTTCTCCCTTGACGCGGACATTCAAATCACACGTCGTTGTAGGACTGCCAAATCGACGGCAAGTTCACCAACCTGCACCGTCACGTTACACCGCCGAGATGGGGGCGTGCTCGCGGGGCATCAAGCGGCACGTGTCCTGAGCGCCGAATGATCCGGTGTTGCAGACGTGCCCCTGTCATCTCATGCGCGACAACGCGTGATTCCATTCGGAGCCATACAACCGTAAGGCACAAGATGCGTGCCTGCAGATGCGACCGCAGAAATGCCGTCAGGCCGTCGAGTCGGCGCATGCAAGCAGGCGCTGACGCTCGGCCAGCAGTGCATCAAAAGCATTGCGTGCCAGCGGCCGGCAAAAAAGATAGCCCTGCAATTCGTCACACGCCTGAGCACGCAGAAAGTCGAGATGCGCCTCGGTTTCAACCCCCTCGGCGACCACGGCACGGTTGAGGCTGTGTGCCATGTCGATGGTGGCTTTGACGATGGCCTCGTCGTCCGGGTCCACACCGATGTTGCGCACAAAGCTCTGGTCGATCTTGATGCGGTCGGCCGGCAGGTTTTTCAGATAGTCCAGGGACGATTGCCCCGTACCGAAATCGTCGATGGCCAGCCGGCAACCGATGTCGTGCAGCGACTTCAGGTTTTCCAGCAGGTTGGGAATGGATTTGACACTGATGCTCTCGGTGACCTCCAGCTCCAGGGAGTCCGGCGCCAATCCGCTTTCGGCGATGGCCGAGCGGACCATCTCCGACAAGTTCGGCTGCATCAACTGCATGGCCGAAAGGTTCACACCGATACGCAAAGGCAAGCCGTAACGTTTGTGCCAGCGTGCGGTCGCCTCGCAGGCGGTGCGCAGGACCCACTCGCCGATGCTGATGATGAGCCCGGTCTCTTCGGCCAATGGAATGAAGAACCCCGGACTGATCATGCCCAATTCGGGGTGCTCCCAGCGTACCAGTGCTTCCATGCCGACAATATCTTCGCTGTCGGCATCCACCTGCGGCTGGTAGTGCAGGCGCAACTCGCCGTTTTTTTCCGCCTGACGCAGCTTGGACTCCAGCGCCACGCGCTGTTGATGCGATTTGTCCGGCATCGCGACGTAGACTTGATAACCGTTGCGGCCTTTGCCCTTGGCGCTGTACATGGCCATGTCGGCGTGCTTGAGCAGGTCCTCGCCGACGGCGGCATCGTCCGGATAAAAACTGATGCCGATGGACGCGGTGATATGCAATTCGGAGCCGTCGGCAAGCATCAACGGTGCATCCATCAGGTGCACGATCTTGTCGGCGATGCGCAAGACATCGTCACGCTGGGTGATGTGACGCAGGATGATGATGAACTCGTCGCCGGCATAGCGGGCCACCGTGTCGGACGAGCGCACGCTGCCGCGCAAACGCCGTGCCACGGCAACCAGCACTTCGTCGCCAATGGAATGACCGAGCGAATCGTTGATGCTTTTGAAACGATCCAGATCGACAAACAGCACGGCAAACATTTCGCCGGTCCGGTGTGCCTCGCGCAACGTCGTGTCCAGACGATCATTGAACAGCAGGCGATTGGGCAAATGGGTCAAGCCATCAAGCAGACCACGATCCCTTCCCTGCTGGCGCGAACGCTCCAGCTCCATGTCGAATGCGAAACGCGTGCAAGCCGCACGCAACGTTTCCGGCACCAGCGTGTGCGATTCCCACGCCTGACGACTGCCCGCCAGCAAGGCACCAAGGACGTTCTTGCGTTCATCCACAAGCGGCAGGCCGGCAAACGCCGTGAATCCCATGGCGCCGACGAATTCATCCGAGCCGGCCAGACGGCGGGCGTCGCTGGAATGCATCAGGGTTTCGCCATCAAGCACCAGCTTGAGCACGGGTTGCTGCAGGACATCGGGGACGTCATCCGTCAGCGCCAGGGGCTCGCGAAATTCCTGCACGCGCATTTCCGGTTCGCCGCTGGACTCCGGCAACGCGGCGTAGATGCCCACGAAATCGAGAGGCAAGGCCGTCATCAAAAGATGCACAGCCTCGCGCATGCCGGCATCGCCGCTGCCGGCCACGTGCAATCGCGCCAGCAAGTTGAGCATGGTGCGGGCATGCGCGATCGGACCATGATGCTGCAATGATGTGACATGCACGACGGTCCCGCCACGCATGGCCAAACGGGTCGTGGCCCGCATCAGGTCCTGGTGCCCATCGCGACGCGGACGCCTGACGATGCGTTCCAACCTGCCCTCTCGGGCAAGGTTTTCTCCGAGCGCATCCAGGGTCTGCTCCCCTTCACCCAGCAATGCGGCCAGCGATTGGTCGCGAACGTCGTCGACATCGAAACCGGTATGGTCGGCAAATGCCGGATTGACTTCGAGCACGATGCCGTCGGTACCCGAGACGATCCATTCGCGATCATCGCCCTCGAATGCGAACCGGTAGCTGTCACCTTCCGACACCGGCGGCACCGTCGCCGGTTCGGGCGCAAGATGCGGTTGGTCGAGCGTGTCGTTCACCAGTTCCAGCGCGGCCTCGGCCTGGACCGGCGTGGAAAGCCAACCATCCACGCCGCGCGGGTTGTTGTCGCGATCCCAAACGCGGTGCGCCGGGTGTCGGGCCACAAGACCCAGAATCCGGGTTTGCCGGTATTCGGGCAACTCCTGCAGGTACTGGCAGAACGCCAGGGTTTCCTTCGCTTCGCCGAAAAATTCGATCAGCACCAGATCCACGGGCGGCCGATCCGCCAGGAGCGTGCTTGCCTGGGCAACGTCGCGTGCAGCATGGATGGTATCGAAGCCATGCTGATCCAGTACGTTGAACAAGGTCCGACGATCGTCACGATGCGGCGTGACGAGAAGAATGGAGGGGACGCGATCGCAGGTGGCGGGATTCATGTCAGATCACCCAGCGCCCATCGCGCAAACGCAACCGGGTCGCGCTGACTTCCTCGTGGTGCAATGGCATGGCCAACCCTTCGAGTGCCTGCGCCATTTCGGGCCCGTCGCTGAGCAGAACCACGCGGCGCACGAAGGAGGTCGGCGTACGACTGAGCCGGCGCAGCAAGGAGATGTGCGTTGCCCGCAGAGGCGGCTTCAATCCCGCCAGCAGATAAATGCCGAACCGCATGCTCTTCTGCACGTATCGCAGGGTGTCGCTCACACGCAAGCATCCGGGCACGTGCACGCCGCTTTCGCGGAGACTTTGCAGGCCTTCACCCTCGCGCCACAGGTATGCGGTCTGACCGGTGCGACGCACCTGTTGTCGGAACTGTTCGATAAGATCTTCGCTTTGGCGAGTCTGCAACACCAATACGGCCGTTTCAGCATCCAGAATGCTGTCGAACAGTTTGCTGCCGACCTGGGCAGGAATCGCTTCCATTGTCTTGTCCATCACAGCCACATGCACCAAGGCAGACTCAAATTGCCATCAAAACGGCAACGGAACCGCGACGTTGATCGCGTTTTGCCATGGTCGCCGCCTGAATACATCGGATATTCAGCGTTGCCGGGCCGCGGCTCGCACCTCGCAATCAGTCATGCCTCGCGGTATCGTGGATGTCCATTGCAAACGAGCTGGCGCGATCATGTTCGAAGGGCTGCGCTTCAACCACTGGAAAACCGCCGAATACGATGCCGGCATTGTCACATTGGGCATGGATCGGGCCGACAGCGCCGTCAACGCCATTTCGCGCGCCATGCTCGATGAACTGGACGAAATTCTCGAGCGTCTGGAAATCGAAAACCCGCCCGGCGTGATCATCCACTCATGCAAGAGCGGCGGTTTTGCCGTCGGTGCCGACATTCGCGAATTCGTGAAATACGAAGCCGCCGACACGGTGCAACAAAACATCGAGCACGGCCAACGCGTCTACGAGCGTCTCGCACGCCTGCCCTGCCGGACTGTCGCGGCCATTCACGGCCATTGCCTCGGTGGCGGCACGGAACTGGCCCTGGCCTGCCGTCAGCGCGTGGCGGTTGACGCGCCATCGACGCGCATCGGCTTGCCCGAGGTCATGCTGGGCATCCATCCCGGGTGGGGCGGAACCGCGCGGTTGCCGCGTCTCATCGGCGCCACCGCCGCCTTGCCGGCGATGCTCACCGGCAAGGCCTTTTCAGCGGGCAAGGCACACTCGGTCGGACTGGTTGACCGTATCGTCCCGGAAGACCAGCTGCTCGCAGCCGCCCGTCAACTGACGCGGCGTGCGCATCAGCGCGCCTTCGGCCAACGCTTTACGGCCTGGGCCAGCAACATCTGGCCGACGCGCCAGATCATGGCGCCGATGGTGCGCAAGCGGACCCGCGCCAAAGTGCGCAAGGAACACTATCCCGCACCATTTGCACTGATCGAGGTATGGCGCAAGGGCGGCAGCAATATCCGCCAACGTCTGAAGCTCGAAGCACGTTCGGTGAGCCGGCTTGCGCAGACCTCGACGGCGCGCCAGCTCATTCGCGTGTTCTTCCTGCAGGAACAGTTGAAAAAGCAAGGCGGCGACAGCGATCACGGCATTCGGCACGTGCATGTGGTCGGCGCCGGCATCATGGGCGGCGACATTGCCGCCTGGTCGGCCTGGAAAGGCTTCGAGGTGACGTTGCAGGATCGCGAAATGCAATACATCGAACCGGCGCTGAAACGCGCACGCAAGATGTATGAAAAGAAATCCCGTGGCGACCATGCACGTGCCACTGCGGCCTCGGAGCGGCTCACGGCGGACGTCGAAGGCGAAGGTTCGTCCCGTGCCGATCTTGTCATCGAGGCCATTTTCGAAGATGCCGAAGCAAAACAGGCTTTGTATGCCCGGATCGAACCCGGTTTTCAGGCCGATGAAATCCTTGCCAGCAATACATCCAGCATTCCGTTGGACGAACTGCGCCAGAGTCTGGCCCGACCACGCTTTTTCCTCGGGTTGCACTTTTTCAACCCGGTAGCGCAAATGCCGCTGGTGGAAGTGGTCCGCCACGATCAGCTCGATGCCGGCGTCGCGGAGCGGGCGTCGGCTTTTTGCCGCGCCCTGGGGAAATTGCCGGTGCCGGTCAAGGGCTCGCCCGGCTTTCTGGTCAATCGCATTCTCATGCCTTACCTGCTCGAAGCCATTCGCTTGCTGCACGAAGGTGTGCCGGGTCCGGTACTGGACAAGGCTGCCAAACGCTTCGGCATGCCCATGGGGCCGATCGAATTGGCCGACACGGTGGGTCTGGACGTCTGCGCGTCGGTCGGCAAGGAGTTGGCGCCGTTTCTCGGCCTTGAAATTCCGCCGGATCTCGATTCGCTTCTTGACGCCGGCAAGCACGGCAAGAAGGATGGTCAGGGTTTTTACACTTGGCAGGACGGCAAGGCGCAAAAGCCCGACGTCGACAAGAACTACCGGGCGCCGCCGGATCTGGAAGATCGCATGATCCTGCCGATGCTCAACGAATCGGTTGCCTGTCTGCATGACCACGTGGTCGATGATGCCGACCTGCTTGACGCCGGCGTCATTTTCGGCACCGGTTTCGCGCCGTTCCGCGGCGGCCCCATCCAGTACATCCGCGACACCGGCGCCGAGACGCTGCACACGCAACTGGAGCAGCTTGCCGAACGTTACGGTGACCGCTTCAAGCCGCGTCAGGGGTGGGATGCCGCAACGTTGCGCCACACCAATTTCGCACCATCGACGCAGCAGCTCGATGAAGTGTCAGACGGATCACGGCACAACGCCTGACTGGCTGGCAGTATCGACGACATTACCGTTTTTCGCGACCATGTGAGGGGAGAAACCATGCGCAACCTGAGCCGACTGATCCTGGCGCTCGCCGCTTTTTTGATGCTTGCGGCGTGCTCCAGCAATGTACGTACGTACGTGGACCCTCAATATCATCGTGCTGACTGGAGCAGTATCAAACAGCCGGCACAAGCAACACCGGTGCACGTGATCGCGCACTTTCAACAAAACGGCAAACCTGCGAAAGATGTCGATGTCGGGCTCAAGACGGATGTCGAAAACACGCTGCGTCGCAGCAACGTCTTCGCCCCGACCACCCGTGACGCGGCCGAGGGCACCATTACCGTGGTAGCCAACAATCAGTTCAACGCCGATGACGCCAAGCACAAAGGCACCAACTACGTCACCAGTTTCGGATCAGCCACGCCCACGATATCGGACAACTACACCTTCGACATCAGCTACCAGACCGGCACCGGCAAGGCATTCGAGCATCAATACAATCATCGCCTCATTTCCACCATGGGCCATGGTCCGGCGCCGGAGGGCCTGACCCCGACGACACTGGCCGACGGATTCCAGCAGGTCGTTCGCGATGTGGTGCTGAACTTCATTCAGGACTGGCAAAACGCACACCCGCAAGCCGCCCGAGGCAACACCGCGACGCAGCACTGACCTCGAGTCACCGCCGGGCGGGTCCGGGCCCACCCGGCGGGATTCATGCCGTGGCCAATACCAGAACGGCAGCCACGGCCAGCACCAGTCCGGCGCGGTTCAAACGGCCCAGGCGTTCGTTGAACCACCACAAGCCGATCAGGGCAGCCAGGACGATGACACCGATATTCATGGCGGAAAACACCAGTGCAGGGTCTTGCGACAAGTGCTTGTGCGCCTGGATATAGAACACGATGTTGCCGAAGTTGAGCCCGCCAAGCAGCACGGCGCCACCGGCATGACGCCATTGCCAATGCGCCTGCCCGCGGATATACAGCCAGATCACACCCAGCAGAGCGAGCACGAACGCCAGCACGAACGTGGCCAGCAACACGTCGCCGAAAGGCACTCCCGTCAACTGGGCCACGCGCTTGAACAGGATGTCGATGACGCCCATGCCGACGAATACCACCACAGGCCACCACCATCCACCACCACTCACCTTGTCCGACTCCGATCGGACTGGCGCATGTCGGCGCATGACGATGCACGCGATGGCCGCCAATCCGATCGCCATGCCGATGCCCTTCTGCCAGGTCAGCACTTCGCCGAACAAGGTGAAGGCCGCCACCAGCGGCAACAACAAGGACAGACGTTGTGCGGCATCCGTCCGCACCACGCCGGCTTCACGCACCGACTTGGCCAATACCACGAAAATGGATGGCAGCAACACGCCCAGGGCCAGCAGCACCCGCCAGGCCGGATGTGCCGGCGGCAATGTCAACAAATGGGGATCGGGCGCAAGCAATGCGACGGTCAGCAGCGTTGCCACCAGATAATTGCCGGCAATGGCCTGACGCACATCGACATCGTGACGCGGTGCGAGCTTGAGCAGCACCGAAACCGCCACGCTGCACAGCACGCTCAAGACAATGTAGATCACTGTTTACCAGACCAGGTCGTCGGGAACGCCATCATCGGCCTCGCCCGAGGTGTCATCGACCAGCAAGGCAACGTGTCCGGGTGCGAAGCCCCGCACTTTTTCCACCAGCTCGCGTGACACCAGCACGTAGCTGCCGCTTGCCTGCACCACACCGAGCTCGCCGTCATTCAGGGCCTGCCATTGCGCATCGTCCACGTACACGCGACGAATCTTGCCGCCATACTCGAAGTGACGCACGCGCTCGGCATCCGCCTTGTTCAATGCCTTGCCCTCGAGGACCTGCGCGAGGCGACGCTTGCGCTCCTTGCGCGCACGAGCCTCGGCCTCGGCTTCAGCCTTGGCGCGCTTGCGCTCGTTGGACTCGGTCCTGGCACGAATGGCATAAGCGCGCGCCAGATCGATCTCCGCGGCCGCGTCTTTTGTCGCGGACACGGGTTTGGATTTGCCTCGCTTGCGTCGCGCAGGCGGGCTTTTGCGGGTTTGCTTGGCGATGCCGCTTTTCAGCAACTGGTCGCGTAAGGAATCGGCCATGGTATTCGGAACAAATCAGCAGTATTCGGGAACGATGTACGGGTGACGATCAATAGTGTGGCGGCGGTGGTTCATCATGCGGATCGTCGCCGACGGCCGCGCGCATGGACGCCAGTTCCGCCCGAAGATCCTTCATGGCCTGTTCCAATGCCAGAAGACGCCGCGACTGCATGGTATCGGCATCGGCGAGCGCACCGACCGTGTCATCCATGAAGGTCAGGCGCGTTTCCAGGTCCGCCAGTCGCATTTGCAAATTGTTGTCAGACATGGTCCGTCCCCGCATGTTGAATGCTGCGTCCGCGACCGATCCCATAATAAGCAATGCCGGCCGCCTCGACCATGGCCGGATCATAGAGGTTGCGCCCGTCGAACATCACGGCCGGCTCGGCCAGCGTCTGGCGAACACGCGCGAAATCGGGGCTTCGGAACGCCTTCCACTCCGTGATGACGACCAGTGCATCGGCATCTTCCAGCGCCGCGTACGGGCTTTCACACAGCACGAAATCGTCGCGCTCGCCGTAGATACGGCACGCTTCGGCGCGTGCTTCGGGGTCGAATGCCTGCACGGTCGCCCCCGCTTGCCACAACGCCTCCATCAACCGGCGACTCGGCGCCTCACGCATGTCGTCGGTATTGGGCTTGAACGCCAGCCCCCACAAGGCAATGGTCCTTCCGGCAAGCTCGCCCTTGAAGTGTTGCGACAGCAATTGAAACAGCCGCTCTTTCTGCGCCGCGTTGACGGCTTCGACCGCCTGCAGCAAGCGCGCTTGATAATCGTGCTGACGCGCCGTGCGTTCCAACGCCTGCACATCCTTGGGGAAACACGAACCGCCGTAACCGGCGCCGGGATAGATGAAGTGATAGCCAATGCGCGGGTCGATGCCGATGCCCTGGCGTACCAGTTCGATATCCGCACCCACGCGTTCGGCAATGTTGGCCACTTCGTTCATGAAACTGATTTTGGTTGCCAGCATGGCATTGGCGGCGTACTTGGTCAGCTCGGCCGAGCGCTCGTCCATCACCACCAGCCGTTCGTGGTTGCGGTTGAACGGGGCATACAGCTTGCGCATCACTTCCACGGCGCGCTCACTGGAAGCGCCGACGATGATGCGATCGGGACGCATGCAATCGCTGACGGCGTCACCTTCCTTCAGGAATTCGGGATTGGAAACGACGTCGAAATCGCACGTCTGACCGCGTTCGGCCAGGGTCGCCGTCAGCGTGTCGCGCACGCGGTCGGCGGTGCCCACAGGGACCGTCGATTTGTTCACTACCACGGTGTAGCTGCCAATGTGCTCGCCGATGGTTCTGGCGACGGTGAGCACGTAACGCAAATCGGCACTGCCGTCTTCATCGGGCGGTGTGCCGACGGCAATGAACACCACTTCGCCATGTGCAATCGCCGCTGCCGCGTCGGTGGTGAACGTCAGACGGCCGGCCTGATGGTTGCGTTGCACCAGTGTTTCGAGGCCCGGCTCGAAAATGGGAACTTCTCCGCGGGAAAGACGCGCCACCTTGCCCTCGTCCACGTCCACGCACGTCACATGATTGCCCATCTCGGCAAGACAAGTACCCGTGACCAGACCGACGTAGCCGGTACCGAAGATGGTGATTTTCATTCGCGATCATTCCAGACAATGGACCAAACCGCCATTGTAAAAGCCGTGGCCCCTTGTCGCCATGACAAAAGGGCGAGCCGTTGGCTCGCCCTTTTGCACGAACATGCGAAGCCGGTACTCAGTTGCCGGACGAATCGTCTCCGCCCGCCGGCGTGGCCTTGGTGCCTTCCAGCGTCACGTCGAAGACGAGAGTGGCATTGGGCGGAAGGCCGTTTTTCGGCTGCGAGCCATAACCCAGGCTCGACGGAATCCAGAACTTGTAATGGCTGCCCACCTGCATCAACTGCAGGCCTTCGCGGAAGCCGGGAATGACATTGGACAGCGGAATCGGCATGGATTTGCCCGATTTCGGATCCGGATGCTCGGCCGAAGAATCGAACGTCTTGCCGCTCAGGAGCGAGCCCACGTACTGGACCTGCACGGTATCGCTCGGCCCGGGACGCGGACCCGAACCTTTCTTGAGAATCTTGTACTGCAGGCCGGAGGCCGTGACATGCACGCCGGAAGCGGATTTGTTCTTGGCCAGGAAGGCCGCGCCTTCCTTCTTGTTTTTCGCGGCGACCTTGTCGAATTCGGCCTTGGCCTTGGCACGCAACTGGGTCAGGAACGCCTTGCGCACCTTGGTGGACTCGTCCTTGCTCATGGTCGGCTTCTTCCCCGACAACGCATCCTTGACCGCGTTGGCGACGATCGACGGATCCACTTCGTCACGAACAATCGGCGGAAGCGTGCTGGCCAAGTCCCATCCGACCACGTAACTGGCCTTGGACTTGTCGACCTTCGGCGCTGCCTTGGACTGGCTCGACTGGGCGAACGCGCCCGCAGACATGCCCAGCGCGGTAACGGCCGCGGCCGTCATCAGCATGGGTCGAAACATTTGCTTCATTCGTGACTCCCTCGGATTCATATCGGATTTTGCCGACCACCGGGGCCGGACAGGGTTCGCATTGTGCGTTGCCGGAACGTTCTTGGCAACGACTTCGAGCATGGACACCGCGCAAAACCAAAGGTTCATTTTTCGACAAGTGATCGAGCGCACAAAAAAATGTCCGAAACATCCAATGTCAAATCACCTGCAGAAAATCATTCATCGCCCTGTTTCTTCTCGGGTTCATCCGGTTTGTAAATGGTATCGCGCAGTGTCACCTGCAAACTGGCATGCACTTTCACCAGCCCCCTCCAGAGAATCAGCGCCACCACCACGCCGACGACGAGCAACATGATCAACACACCTCGCGACGGCAGAATGGTGGAGCCAAGTGCCCCCACCAGCAGCGCCAGACCCAACAGCGTGACCAGCGGGATCAACTGCGCCAGCACCATGCGCATGGCATGGGTATATTCACCGGCAAAGCGCTCGCGAATGCCGAGTTCGGCCAACAGCATGCCGAGGGCTTCGGCCTTTCGGTACACGGCAATCAGCATCGGCAGGGAGAGAAAAAATGCGATGGCCCAGATGATCGCGTGACGCAATTGGCGGTAAATGCCCAGATCGGAAAACATTCGCCAGTTGTGCGCATTGACATACGCACCCAGCACGAACAACGCGATCACCAGCACCACATTGATGCCGATGTGCCACAAAAAGCGTTTCAGCATGGCCGCAATGGCTGCGTTTTCGTTGACCGGCCGCAAACTCTGCAACCATCCGCTGTAACTGCTGGCCATCACCCGCAGCGATCGCGGCACGAGATGTCGCAGAACATTGATGATGTTGTCGGACGAGCGCACCAGATAAGGCGACACGCCCATGCACACGACCGACACGGCGACCGCGATCGGATAGATGAAGTTGCTGGTGGCATTGAGCGTCAGACCCAGCGTGGCGATCACGAACGAAAATTCGCCGATTTGCGCCATGCTCAAACCCGTGCGCATCGAGGTACGTGCATCGTGACCGGTGGCAAACACGCCCAGACTGACCATCAGGGTCTTGCCGACGATCACCACGCCGACCGCCACCAGTGCCGGCACGATGTACTGCCCCAGCAACAGCGGATCGATACGCAAACCGATGGCCACGAAAAACAGCGCGGCGAACATGTCCCGCAACGGCTCCACCAAATGCACCACGCGCGCGGAACTGCGCGACTCGGCCACGACCACCCCGGCCATGAAAGCGCCCAGGGCGACGCTGAAACCCAATTTGGCCGCCAGCAGACTGGCACCGAAACACACTGCCAGCACCAGTACCAGCAATATTTCATCGCGCCCGTAACCCGCCACCCGATCCACCAGCCGCGGCATCAAAAGCAGACCGAGCACCATGCCCACGACCACGAACATGCCCAGATGGCCGATGACGGTGAATGCCATGTCGGCCTCCACCGTGCCGCCGATGGCCACGGCCGTCAGCAACGTGATGATGACGATGGTGAGCACGTCCTCGCCCACCAGCATGCCCACCACTGTGCGGGCAAACGGCAAATGCTGCAGCTTGTTCTCGGCCAGCGTCCGGCTGGCGACCATCGTGGACGAAAGCGACACCACCGCGCCGAGAAACAGCGAATCAACGTAATTCCAACCGAAAGCCTGACCGAGGCCGTAGCCGATCCAGAGCATCAAGCCGACTTCGGCCACCGTGGCGATCAGGATGCCGGCCCCCACCGCGCGCATCTTGCGCACGCTGAACTCGAGCCCCAGCGTGAACATCAACAACACCACGCCCAGGTTCGAAATGTCGTTGATGGTGCGTGGGTCTTCGACCAGCACACCCGGCGTGTGCGGGCCGATCAGGATGCCGGCCAGAATGTACCCCAGCAGTACCGGTTGACGCAGTTTGTGGAAAACCAGCGTCGTCAACCCGGCGACCAGCATCACGATGGCCAGATCGCTCACGAACCCGATGTCATGCATATATCGCTCCTTGTCCCAGCCCCCACAGTATGCCTCGTGCGGGGCATAGGTAGAATCGAACCAGCAAGAGGATGAAAAAAATTGCCCGATTGTGCGAAAAAGACTTGACCTTGCCGCCTTGCCTCACTAACCTTTCGCGCTTCCGGTGACGGGGCCATAGCTCAGCTGGGAGAGCGCCTGCATGGCATGCAGGAGGTCGGCGGTTCGATCCCGCCTGGCTCCACCAACCTCGTCCCCATCGTCTAGAGGCCTAGGACACAACCCTTTCACGGTTGCGACAGGGGTTCGAATCCCCTTGGGGACGCCATCTCTTCGGGGAGACCGGAAACACAATGCGGAGCGGTAGTTCAGCTGGTTAGAATGCTGGCCTGTCACGCCGGAGGTCGCGGGTTCGAGTCCCGTCCGCTCCGCCATTATTCAAGCAAAAAGCCCGCCTCACGCGGGCTTTTTGTTGTCCGGAAAATGCGCACCACGTGCAAGACGCGCACTCGTCAAAACACGTCGCGCCATTCCCTCCGCGCACTTGATCATGGGCGCACGGGCTTCGTGCTCCCGCAAACGTGCCTCACTCACCGATATCCTCGTTCCATATGGCGGCATGATCGGCCATGAACTCGCGCATCAGCGCAATGCAGGTTTCATCCTGCAGAACCTCCACCGTCACGCCGCGCGAGCGCAGCAGATCTTCTTCGCCCGTGAAGCTTCGGTTTTCGCCCACGATCACCCGCGGAATGCCGTAAAGGAGAATGGCTCCGCTGCACATCGAGCATGGCGACAGCGTGGTGTATAGCACCGACTCGCGATAGACCCGCGCCGGTTGGCGACCGGCGCGTTCCAGAGCATCCATTTCGCCATGCAGGATGGCGCTGCCTTGCTGCACGCGTCGGTTGTGGCCGCGACCGATGATATCGCCCGCGTGCACGATGACCGACCCTATCGGCACGCCGCCTTCCCGCGCGCCCCGACGTGCCTCGTCGATGGCGGCCTGCATGAAAGTATCCATTGCCATGCTCCTCGTTTCGTCTGCAACCAGCTTACATTCAATGCCATCACTGCTGCCGTGGGGAACCTCGAAAAACCACGGATCATCGGAGTTTCCTGTGGGAGGGGGCGGTGCCCCCGACAGGATGCACCGCATGATCCGTCGGGGCCACCGGCCCCTCCCACAAGGGTAGCTCCAGGGCGCAACGGTTTTTCGAGGCTCCCCGTGATGTATCCCGACGGTGGCGATCAAAACGCCGTGTCCCCGCACACTTCCCCCCGCCATTTCCCTCGACACGCGCGACGGTCGTTCCCGGACGACATGACACAACGTGCCGACCTGCGACCAAGCATCGAGCGAGCGCCATTATCGCCGGCGGCGACAATTGTTTGCCGACACGCTGCAAGGATGAGCCCTTCCAGCCAACGCCCGGCAGGCAGTAGCATGGGGCGATGAACAACACCATTTCCTCTCGTCTTGCCGCCCTGCGCGATGCGATGCGTGCACAATCCGTCGCCGCCTGCCTGATTCCCAGCGCCGATCCGCATTTGTCCGAGTATCTGCCGGAACATTGGCAGGCGCGTGCACATTTTTCGGGTTTTGACGGTTCCGCCGGTACCCTGGTCGTGACTGCCGACTTTGCCGGCCTGTGGACCGATTCACGCTATTTCGAACAGGCCGAACGGCAGCTCGAAAACACCGGTGTCACTTTGATGCGGCTGCATGTGCCGCATACACCGGAACACATCGAATGGTTATGCGAGCACCTCGCCGGTGACGACACGCTGGCGGTTTCCGGCGACAGCCTGGCGCTGACCGCCGAGCGTCGTTTGCGCGAAGCACTGGACACGGTGGGTGCACGCCTCCGCATCGATCTGGATCTGGCCGGCTCGGTGTGGGAAAACCGCCCGTCCCTGCCGCATGCGCCGGTCACCGAACATGCGCTTGATTACGCGATCACCTCGCGCGTCGACAAACTCCAGCGCGTACGCGATGCCATGGCGCGCGCGTCGGCCACGCACCACCTGGTCAGCGCGTTGGACGACATCGCCTGGATCACCAACCTGCGCGGCAGTGACGTCGACTACAACCCGGTTTTCCTGTCGCACCTTCTGATCGAGGCCGAGCGCTGCACCTTGTTCGTCGACGCGAGCAAGTTCGACGCCGAGCTGCGCGACCAACTGGCCGGCGACGGCGTGGAGCTTGCCGATTACGGGGCCGTCAGCGACACCCTGTCGGCATTGGGTGCCGAATCACGCGTGATGTACTCGCCCGCCCATGTAGTCGCCGCCATCATCGACGCCTTGCCCGAAACCGCCACGCGCATTGAACTGCCGAACCCCTCCACGCACATGAAGGCGATCAAGTCCGACGCCGAGCTTGAGCACATTCGCGCAACCATGCGCGAGGATGGCGCGGCGCTGGTGCACGGTTTCCACAAAATCGAACAGGCCCTGGACGCGGGCAATACGGTCACCGAGCTGGATGTCGACACGATCCTGCGCGATGCACGCGCCGCGCGCCCCGGCTTTGTCAGCGAAAGCTTCGGCACCATTGCCGGCTACATGGCCAACGGCGCCCTGCCGCACTACAGTGCAACGCCCGAGCGCCATTCCACACTGAAGGCCGAAGGTCTGCTGCTGGTCGATTCCGGCGGTCAATACCTGGGTGGCACGACAGACATCACCCGGATGTGGGCGTTCGGCGATGCCACCACCGAGGAGCAACGTCGCGATTGCACCGCTGTACTCAAGGGCACGATCGGCCTGAGCAAGGCGCGCTTCCCTCAAGGTGCCAGCGGCCAGCAAATCGATGCGCTGGCACGCGCGCCGGTGTGGGCGCTGGCCGCCGATTACGGTCACGGCACCGGTCATGGCGTCGGTTATTTCCTGAACGTGCACGAAGGCCCGCAAAGTGTGCGTCCACCACGCTCGGGCGGCATCAACGTCGCGTTGGAACCGGGCATGATCAGCTCCATCGAGCCCGGCTTGTACAAGCCGGGCCGGCACGGCATCCGCCATGAAAACCTCGCCGTGGTGCGCTCGGGCCCCGAAACCGAATTCGGACGTTTTCTGGAGTTCGAGACCATTACCCTGTGCCCGATCGACACCCGCGCCATCGAACCGGCGTTGCTGGACGCCAGCGAGCGCGATTGGCTCAATGCCTATCACGCCAGGGTGGAGGAGGAACTGGCGCCATTGCTGGATGATGACGACCGCGCATGGTTGCACGAACGCTGCGCGCCGTTGCCGTAAGATTGCCTGGCATCCTCGCCCCGGTGTCGGGGCGCATTTCGCGCGCGACGACCGCAAGCCCCAATGAGACACCCTGCTGTCGCGCATGAGATGCGCTCCCACGATTCAAAGTCGCTTTTCAGGATCCCCGCACGCATGAGCAGTCGCTACAACGCCGCCGATATCGAAGTCCTCACCGGCCTGGATCCGGT
>CAZSOU010000040.1:0-20227 GCA_964608595.1 uncultured Rhodanobacteraceae bacterium | reverse complement strand
GCATGGGCGGCGGCATGGGCGGCATGGGTGGCATGGGCGGCATGATGTAAGTCGCTTCATCCACGCAGTACCCACGGAAAACCCCGCGCTTCGGCGCGGGGTTTTTCATGTCCGCGGTTTGGAATGCCGTTCGGCGCGGTGGCGCTGTCGCCGGCCCCACCAGCGCAGCAGACCGCGCGACAGGCGCACCTTTTCCTGGGTCACGGGAAGGTCGGCCCGAGCGAAAATCCACGACGATTTGCTGAAGGCGACGATCTGCGCCGGGTACACGCTGCGATGGCCGATCACCAGATACGCGGCCATGCACGCGCCGGCGACATACAACAATGAATCGGTGCCGAACAATTCCACCCCCATCAGCACGGCGGCCATCGGCGCATTGGAGGCCGCCGCCACCACGGAGACGAAGCCCACGGCCGCGCCCAGCGCCGGGTCCAGCCCCAGCATCGGTGCACAGGCGCTGCCGAGCACCGCGCCAATGACGAATTGCGGCGTGACCACGCCGGCGTAGAATCCCGAGCCCAGGGTGATGGCGACCAGCAACGTTTTCCAGACAAAACCCGACCACGGCATGCTGTGGCCGTGCAGCGCCTGATCCAGTATCGGCAAGCTGAGGCCCAGATAATCGGTGGGCACCGCGAGTATCAGCAACGCCACCGCCACGGCGCCCAGGACCGGCAGCAACGGCGGCCACAGCGAAAACCGCTCGCGCAGAAGGTCGAACAGCCAACGAACCTTTTGCAGCAATTCAACGAAAATCCAGGCGCCGGCGCCGCAGATCACGCCCACCATCACCGTTTTCAGGAACATCAGCAGCGTAAAACCGGCCACGAAGCTGACGTGATAATCCGGATACGGCACACCCAGATGCTTGCTGACCTGAAACGCGGTCACGCCGGCGACGATGCCGGGAAACAAAAAATCGTGCCGGATGCGGCCGATCGCCAACACTTCCACGCCATAGATGGCGCCGGCAATCGGGGTGCCGAACACGCTGGCGAAGCCGGCGCTCACGCCGCACGCCAGCAGCCGTTTGCGCAGTTCCTTGTTGAGATGAAAGATGCGTCCGATGCCGGCAGCGAAACTTGCGCCGATGTGCGAACACGGCCCTTCCTTGCCCGCCGAGCCGCCGCAGCCCAGCGTGATGATCGCCGCCAGCGGTTTGATCCACAACGTACGGAACGGCATTTTGCCTTGCTGCTTGTTGACCGCGACGATGGGCGAGTCGTTGAAACCGCTGCGGCTCAACCGGTAGCCGTAATGCAGCAACAAGCCGTTGGCCAGACCGCCACCGACCAGCAGACCGGCCTGCAGCGACCACGGGATCGCGTAGACGTGTCCCTCGGTCGAAAACAGGACATGCAAAAACAGGCTGCATGCCACGCCCACCACGGCGCCCGTGAACATCGCCAGTACCAGCCACTGCAACACCGTTGCCAGCATGACAAGCGGCTCGGTGAGGCGGGAACGCAGCATGGGAGGTGGCCGACGGCAAAATCAGAGCCGGTGATTATAGGCCACTTGTCGCCGTAACCGAATCAAGCACGCAGCCCGCCATGTCGGCGCGGGTGGGTCGGGGTTCATCCGGCGCACGGCCGATTCGATGCCGTCAAGGGTTTTCGGCTGCCGGCACGCTGCCGGCGGGAGCCGGAACGGATGCGCTTGATGCCGTGCGTGCCTTTTCCCACAGCGGCGCCAGCTTGCCTTCCAGCCGCAGGCGCGCCACGTTGCGCATGCCTTCGTCCAGCTTTGCCTGTTCCGGCGTGGGTTTGGCGCGCGGGGCGTCGGGGGCGCGGGTCAGGTCGGCGAGCGCGGGGCCGAGAATGTCGGCGAGCGCGTAATAGCCCTGGTCGGTGATGCCCGCTTGCGCCAGCGCCATGCCGGGCAGCATCCACGCGGCGACGGTGCGGTCGACCGGTTTGGCGTCGGGATGACCAGTGTCGTAGATCAGGTAGGGCACTTTCTGCACCAGGAAACCCTCGCCGTTCTTGAAGCCGGCATCCTGGAAGGCCGGGACCAGTGCCGGCAGATGGTCGCCGAAAAACACCACGATGGTGCGCCGCTTGCGCTTGTCGAGCGCGTCGATCAGCCGGCCCAATTGTTTGTCGGCGTGGCGGATGTGGTCGATGTAATTCTGCAGGTGCCGGCGATGGTCGCCCTTGACGCCGTCGGGCACGGGGATGGCGTCGCGAACCTTGGTGTCGATGCCGAACGGTTGGTTGTAGGGACCATGTGCCTCGATGCTCAGGCCGTACATGAACAGCGGTGGGCCGTCGGGTTTGAGTTGGCGCAGCATTTCGTCGGTGAACGATTTGTCCGACATGTATTTGCCGTCGTCGACGCGGTCGTCAACGGGAAAATCGTCGATCGACACGAAGCGGTCGAAGCCGAGTTTCTTGAACGCGCTGGTGCGGTTCCAGAACGCCGGATCGTTGCCGTGCACGGCAACGGTGCTGTAGCCCCTGGATTTGAGCAGTCGCACGATGCCGGGGATCGTTTTCTGGTTGATTTGCAGCCACGGAAACTGGATGTCGGGAAAGTAGCGCAGCGACAGGCCCGTCAGGACCTCGAAGCCGGTGCGGATGGTGCCGCCGCCGAAGGTGGGCGAGTGCATCCAGCCCGACGTGCCGTGGCGTGCCAGCCGGTGCAGGTTGGGCAACAGGTCGACGTTTGCGTCGTAGCCTTTCAGGATGGTCGGGTCGAACAGCGATTCGCTGAGAATGATGGCGATGTCGGGTTTGCCATCGGCCTTGGCCGCGATGGCCTGCTCGCGCTTGTGTACGTCGGCATATTTCCGGCGCATCAGCGCGAGCGCGGCATCGACGTCCGGTTTTTCGTGCTCGCTGCCGTACTTGAGATGGAACAGCATCAGCGAGCTGACCAGGCCGACATGCGCGCGTGTCGCCTTGGGCGACCATGGCTGCATGCCCAGCGTCTTGGTGCTGTAGACCGCATTCCAGGCCGACCAACCGGGAAACAGCGATACCAGGGCCGCGATCAGGACCAGTGCGACGGGGCCGCGCACCAGCCAGCGCCGGCGGATGACCGGTGGCTCGAACCAGGCCAGCAAGGCGATGCCGATGATGAATGCGCCAATCCCGATCCACGGCCACGGACTGCGTGGCAGATAACTGGCCAGCAAATCGCCGCCCCCGCCGCCGAGCTGGCCGAGCATCAGGAAATCGGCCGGCAACAGCGGTGCGCCCAGATTTTTCACCTTGAGCGCGTTGACCAGATAAACCAGTGCCTCGACCGCGAGACCGACGATGCATGCCAGTCCCGCGCGTCGGGTCAACGCCAATACCGCGCCCGCCAGCATCAGCCCGGGCAGCGCGTTGCAGAAAAGCCGCCATGGCGCATGCCACCAGGGCGCCCATGACGGCGCATGCCACAGGGCTGCGGGCAGGACGCCCTTGCCGCCATCGATGAGGCTGACGATCACGATGAAGGCCAGCCCCAGCACGATCAACAAGATGGCGCGGCGCAGGCGTGATGCGGTCGGTCGATGAATGTCGGTCATGGATGTGATGGTGGTGAACAACTGGCTCAATGTAACGGCAAGACAATGAATCGACTTCAAGTGGATGACGTGGCGTGTCGCATGTGCCGGTTCAGACGCGCGACGACACGCGCGCAGCCTGCATAATGGCCGCATGTCCGAGATCGCAGACGAATGCAAATCATTGGTGACCGCGCGTTACGCCGAGCTGGCCGAAAAATGCCGCAACGCGGACGTCCGCATGCCCGACGATGCCGACACGAGCGAACGTATCCGCCGCGCGCTGCTGGCCAGCGATTTCGCGTTCGAAGTGTGGCAGCGCCAGCCCGAATTGCTCGGTCGTGACGGGTTGGAGCGTCTGGCAAGCGGCAGTGACGCGGCGTCACGCGAACATCTGCTGGTGCTCGACGATACCGACGAGGCCGGCGCCATGCGGGCATTGCGCCGGTTTCGCCATGCCGAGTCGTTGCGACTGGTGTTTCGCGACGTGAATGACCTGGATGCGGTCACCGACACTCTGGCCGATACCAGCGTGCTTTACGAAACCCTGTTGCAGGGCGCGCTGGCCTGGTCCGAGCGGCATGTGGCGCAGCGTTTCGGGCAGGTCCATGACGAGGCCGGCAACATGCAGCGTCTGGTGGTGCTCGGGTTCGGCAAGCTGGGGGGGGGCGAGCTCAATTTCTCCTCCGATATCGACCTGGTGCTTGCCTATGCCGAGTCGGGCGTCAGCGACGGACGCCGCGAGCTCGATGCCGGCGAATATTTCGTGCGCCTGGGGCGTCAACTGGTGCGGTTGCTGGCCGAGCCGCAGGCCAATGGCGTGGCCGCGCGGGTGGACTTGCGTCTGCGCCCGTTCGGCAGCGCCGGTCGTCTGGCCCTGCCCTTTGCGGCGATGGAGCAGTATTACCAGCGTGAGGGACGTGACTGGGAGCGCTACGCGTGGATCAAGGCGCGCCCGGTGGCCGGCGATATCGACGCCGGCGCGCAGTTGCTGACGATGCTGCGCCCGTTCGTGTATCGCCGCTATCTCGACTACACCGCGTTTGCCGGCCTGCGTGAAATGAAGGAATTGATCGATGCCGAAGTGGCGCGCAAGGATCTGTCCGACAACATCAAGCTGGGCCCGGGTGGTATTCGCGAAATCGAATTCGTGGTGCAGCTTGTCCAGTTGATTCGCGGCGGCCGCGAGCCCGGTCTGCGTGTGCGCGGCCTGCTGCCGGCGCTGGCTGCCTGCGAGGAGCGCGGGTTCATGGCCGGCGAGCAGGTCGCCGATCTGCGCACCGCGTACTTGTTTTTGCGCCGGTTGGAGAACCGCGTGCAGATGCTGCGCGATACGCAGACCCACGATGCGCCGCGGGAGGCGCTGGCGCGTGAGCGCATCGCGCGGGGCATGGGCTGCGCCGACTGGGAAGCGTTGGCAAAAATCTGGAACGCGCATCGCGATGCGGTCAGCGCGGCATTCGCCGCCATCCTGGTGCCCCAGGGAGGGCGTCACGCCGAAGCGCCGGCGCCGGATACCGCGTTGTGGAAAGCGGCCGAAAGCGGCGAGCTCGACACCGGCGGGCTTGCCGACGCCGGGTTCGACAATGCCGAAGCATTGGTCGGGACACTGCGGCAACTGTCGGCCTCGCCGCAGGTGCGGGCGATGTCCGCGCGAGGGCGTGCCCGCTTGAATCGCCTGATGCCGCAATTGCTGGCGGCAGCGCAGGCCACATCGGCGCCGGGCACATGCCTGGCGCGATTGATCCGACTGGTACAGGCGGTGGCGCGACGTTCGGCCTATCTGGCGTTGCTGGAAGAACAGCCCGGCGCGCGCAAGCGGCTCGCCGAATTGTTTGCGGCCAGCGCGTTTCTGGCCGAGCGGGTCATTGCTCAGCCGCTGCTGCTCGACGACGTGCTTGATCCGCGCATGGACCAGTTGCCGCTCAAGCGTGCCGACATCGCCGCCGAGATCACGCGTGCATTGGCCGCGCTGGACGAACACGACGCCGAAAGCGATCTGGAGCGTCTCAACGAGCTCAAGGCCAGTCTGGGGTTCCGCCTCGGGCTTGCCTTCCTCGACGGTCGTGCCGATGCCGAAGCCACGGCGCGGCGTCTGGCGGCATTGGCCGAAGCCGTGGTGGGCGCAGTGTTGACCCTGGCCGAGCGCGAACTGGTCCGCCGTCATGGCCGTCTGCCGGGCGAGGGGCTGGGATTCAGCATGCTCGGCTATGGCAGTCTGGGCGGCAAGGAGCTCGGATTTGCCTCGGATCTCGATCTGGTGTTCGTTTACGACAGCGCCCGTGCCGGTGCGCGCAGCGACGGTGCGCGACCGCTCGACGGCGTCAACTGGTATCAGCGTCTGGCACAGCGCATCATGCACTGGTTGAGCGTGCTGACGCGTGCCGGGCGCATGTACGAAGTCGATACGCGGTTGCGTCCCGACGGGTCCAAGGGGCTGCTGGTGACCAGTCTGGACGCGTTTGCCGCGTATCAGGAAAAGCGCGCGTGGGCGTGGGAACATCAGGCGCTGTTGCGTGCACGTCCGGTGGCTGGCGATGCGACGTTGCACGCGGCGCTGGAAGCGGTGCGCCGACGCGTGTTGGCGTTGCCGCGTGACGTGGCTGCGGTGTGTGAAGACGTGACCGCGATGCGTCAACGCTGGCGTCAGCAGCGTGATCGCTCGAACGCCGCGCAACTGGATCTCAAGCAGGGGCCCGGTGCACTGCTGGACATCGAATTCCTGTTGCAGGGATTGGTGTTGGCACACGCCGCAGCACATCCCGAATTGCTCGAGCCCACCGCCAGTGCGGGTCTGCTTGCCGCTTGCCGCGCCAGTGGCGTGTTGAGCGACACGCAGGCCGACACCCTGACCGAAGCTCATGCCGGTCTGTTGTCACGGGCCCTGGCCTGTACGCTGGACGCGCGGCCTCGCGTGGTGTCACGCGAGGCCGCGCTGAGCCGCCTGACGTCGCAGGTATTGGCCGTGGCCAAAGACCTGGGTTACGGCTTCACGGTCGACGTGTGACGACCGTGACCGCCACGATGTCAGCGCTGCGCGACCGCAAGGCTCGACAGCCCGGCCACATGGGCCATGCTGGTGGCGCTGTCCTTGTATTCCTGATGACAACCGTAGCCGAAAAACTTGCGTGCCCAGTCGCCGTAGCGTTCGTAGTCGCTTGGTGCGTGATCGCTGCGGGTGATGATGTCCGGATCGGTCAAGCCTGAGTCGAAACGTTCAGTCAGTGTCATGGCGAAGCCTCCTTCTGCGTGCCGCCTTGCCCCTTTGCGCTTTTTGTCCGCGCTACCGTCGGCATGGCGAAAAACGGACGGCATTGCGGTGTGAATGCATTTGTTATCAGCGCATAACAAAGCCTAGGCCGGCGCGATGGCTGACAACTGAATACGGCTTCGGCCGGGCGCGTCTCGTTGGCTTGGGTTAAAAATCGGTTGCGGGCGTGTTCATGTAGTGAGGGCGAGTCGCTCGCGTACCTTCGCGGCAATGGCCGCAGTTTCACGCAACGGTGTCTGATGGTCGGCCGTCTCGGCATCGGCCGCGTGCAACAGCCCGCGTTTGTGCAGTTGCGCATGGAAGCGCGCCATTTTTCCGTGCAGCGGCGTGGAGACCAGCGTGTGGACCGGCCGACCGGTAGCGCAGGCCTCGGACAACATGTTGACCGAATCGGGTGTCACCAACAGGCGATCGGCCCAGGCCAGCACTCCGGGGTAGGGATTGGTGCCGTCGTCGTCACTGCCCCAGCGCACCCCGGGAATGTCGCCGAGAATGTCTCGCAGCAGGCTGAAAAGGGACACGGGCGTACGCCGCGAGGCCAGCAACGAGACACTGCCGCCGTCGCGACGGTGGCGTGCCAGCAGGACGTCGCCGAGTGCGTGTGCATAATCGACGTCCAGGGGAATTCCGTGACGCGGTCCGCCCAGCAAGACACTCAGCCGCGGCGCGGGCAGATCCTGCATGTGCGCCCAGGCCCGGCGTGCATCGTCCAGCCACGCGTCGTCGACACCGTGCAGGGACCCCAGCGGCCGCAGCACGTTGGGGCCCCGGACATCATCATGTTGCGGGGCGATGACGACGTCCCAATGGCGTGTGTCGATGCGCGGATCGAGAATCTGTACGGCCGGGCAGGCGCCGCCGGACAAGTGCCGTATCAGCCGTGTGAACAGCGCGGCCGCGCGCCCGCAGCCGATCACGAGGCGCGGCCAGGGTGGCGTCAGCATCGTGTCCGCCGCTTCGGACCATGCCAACCGTGAGCCCGGCAGATGGCGCGGCGCGAGCCATGACCAGGGCGCACGCGGTTCGGCGACCAGGGTGCGAACCGGCCACGGCATGTACTCGGCCAGGGCCAATGCCTGGCGTTCGTTGCCGGCGGCGCCGTTGGTCACCACCCAGCATTCGTCGCGAAATTCGTCAGATGCAGGGGCTGCAGGCATGGCCGATACACAGGGTCCAGTCGAGGGGAGCTCGCCGTCGTGGCCGAGGCGTCATACACTGCCAGTATGGCGCATGCGTCGGGATGGCTGAAACCGTCGCATGGCATTTCATGTGGCCGGCGAGCGAAGCGATGATCTCGAATCTGGAAATAGTGGAGCGATTGCTGTTGGCGGTCATTCTTGGCGGCGTGATCGGCCTCGAGCGCGAGCGCCGTGAATGGGCCGCAGGCCTGCGCACGCACATGCTGGTGAGCCTGGGTGCGGCGCTGGTGATCATCGTCTCGGCGTTCGGTTTCAGCGACGTGGTGGGGCACAAGGGCGTGGTTCTCGACCCCTCGCGCATCGCCGCGCAGGTGGTCAGCGGCATCGGTTTTCTCGGTGCCGGCACCATCCTGTTTCTGCAGCGTGAACAGGTCATTCGCGGTTTGACCACTGCCGCGGGTTTGTGGGCGGTGGCGGCCATCGGTCTTGCAGCCGGCAGCGGCATGTACGTGGCGGCGGTACTGGCCACCGTGGTGGCGGCCTTGATCATGGCGGGGCTGAAGCCGCTGGAGCGGCGTTTTTTCAATCATCATGCCGGTCCGCCACGCATGATGCTCGGCCTGCACGACGATGCGGAACTGGCGCCGGTGCGTGCGCAGCTGGCACGCAGCAACCTCGGTCTCCGGCAGATGATTCTGCATCCCGAGTCCGGCGGTGAAGATCGCGTCGAACTGCTGTTCGAACCGGATGTCAGCGAGAACGACATGGCGAATCTGGCTGACGCCCTGCGTCACCTTCCCGGACTGACGACGATTTCCTTCGGGGCGGTGTCCAGGGCATCGTCCTCGCGTTCCTGACCTTTCCTGACGAGGTGTTTTTCATGCGTAGTCTGCGTTTTCTCCTGTTTGCGCTGTTGCTCGGCGTGGTGCCCGTGGCCATCGCCGCTCCCGTCACCTACACCATGGATCCCAATCACACGCAGGTGCGGCTGACGTGGACCCACTTCGGTTTTTCCCATCCGTCGGCGGTGATCGGCATCAGCTCCGGCACCGTGGTGTATGACCCGGCACATCCCGAAGCCGCCTCGGTGAAGGTGACCATGCCGCTGTCGAGCCTGGACACCCACGTGCCGGCGCTGGACGCCCATCTCAAAGGCGATGACTTTTTCGATGCGGACCAATATCCCGATGCCACCTTCACCAGCACCGAAGTCAAGGCGGTGGACAAGACGCATTTGACCGTGACCGGCGATCTGTCCGTGCATGGCGTGACCAGACCAGTGACGCTCCACGTCACTTTGAACAAGCTCGGCGAGCAGCCGATGTGGTCGGCGCCGGCCATCGGCTTTGATGCCGATGCCGAACTGGATCGTTCTTCATTCGGTGTGTCGCAATACGTGCCGGCGGTCAGCGACGGAGTCAGGATCCATATCACCACCGAAGCCATCGAGTCGAAGGCGTACAAGGCGAAAACCGGCGGTTGAGCAAATTCCTGGCGCCGCTGCGCATGCTGCTAAAATGGGGCTCTTGTACCGATTTCATGGAGGCATGCGCATGGCGCATACCGATGCCGCGGCCGACCGGCTGATCATGCCCAACGCCGAACACACCTACGAAGTGACGCGCGCCGACCTTCCCCTGTCGTGCCCGATGCCGGGCATGATGCTGTGGAATTCGCATCCGCGCGTGTATTTGTCCATCGTCAATGATGGCGGGCAGTCGCTGTGTCCGTATTGCAGCGCGACCTATATCCTGAAAGATTGATCGAACGCACCGGCGCCGCGACGGCCCCGGTGCCACCCGCAGAGGGAGGACCATGGCGCATCGCGAGGCCGTCGGCCGGTATTTGGCTGAAAAGGCATGTTTATTGCATGCCTTTCTGGATGCCCGGCGCGTCGTCTGTATCCGATTGACGGTTTGCGACAGACGTGCGTCCCGGTCGTGCCCGTTGCTGTCCCTGTCGCCATGAATGCCATCGTTTCATCGCCTTCACACTCTGCCACCGCGCCGGCATCGCGGTCGTGGACCGTGGTGCAACTGATCCCGGCCCTGCATGCAGGCGGTGCGGAGCGCTCCACACTGGAAATCGCACGCGCCCTGGTGCAGTCCGGTCATCGTTCGGTGGTGATTTCCGCCGGCGGTCGCATGGTGGGGCAACTGGAGGCCGAAGGCAGCGAGCACATCACGCTCGATATCGGTCGCAAATCACTGGCGAGTCTGGGCAGGGTCGGTCCGCTGAAGCGTCTGTTGCGCGAGCTGACTCCCGATATCGTGCATGCGCGCTCGCGCGTGCCCGCGTGGTTGGCGCGCATGGCTTTGCGCGGAGTGCGTCCGGCGCCGCATTTCGTCACCACCGTGCACGGCATGAACTCGCCGGGCTTCTACAGTGCCGTGATGTTGCGCGGCGAACGCATCATCGCCGTTTCGCAAAGCGTGCGTGATTACGTGCTGGCGCATTACTCCAGCGTTGATGCCACGCATATCCGCGTGGTGCCACGCGGCATCGATACGGCCGCGTTTCCCTACGGCTATCGTCCCGAAGAAAGCTGGACCGAGCGCTTTCATGCGGAATTTCCGCAGTTGGCCGGGGCGCCGCTGTTGACCTTGCCGGGGCGTGGCACCCGTCTCAAAGGCCATCACGACGCCGTCGAACTGCTGGCATCGCTGGATGCGCGCGGCGTGGATGCACGCCTGCTGCTGATGGGCGTGATCGAACCGGGGCGTGAAGCGTACGTCGACGAACTGCGCACGCTCGTCAACGACCGCGGTTTGCGTGACAAGGTCGTGATGACGCCCACCCGCGACGACGTGCGTGACGTGTTCGCCTCCTCGGCACTGGTGCTGCAATTGTCGAACAAGCCGGAAACCTTCGGCCGCACAGTGGTCGAGGCGTTGGCCCTGTGCCGTCCGGTGCTGGGTTACGCCCACGGCGGCGTGGGCGAACTGTTGGCGGAGCTCTACCCCGCCGGACGCGTGCCGCCGGGCGATCACGAGCGTCTGGTCGAGCGTGCCGCCGAATTGCTGCGACTGGCACCGTCGATCGCGCCGTTGTCACGTTACCGGCTCAGCGACATGCAACGCGACACGCTGGCGGTTTATGCCGAGCTGGTTCAAGACGTCGCTGATTGAACCGTCGCAGCGCCCGGCCCGGCCGGCGCATGCATCGAGGCTTGCCGGCACCGATTCGGACGTCTCTTTGGCGGCGCCCGCAGTGCTGCTGCAATGATCGCCGGTTTCAGGGCCGCGAGTGCCGCCGCGCTCCCGTACAATCGGCCCATTCACCCGGACTGACTTCACATGCGCGTGAAAGCCGCCTTGCGTTCTCCCTTGCTGCCCGTATGGCTGGTGATTTTTCTGCTGCCGCTCGGGCGCAGTTCCGAGCTGGGCACGTTGCTGTGTCTGCTTGGAACAGTGCTTTTGTTCGCGCGCGAGCCACGCGCGCTGGAAGGCCATCCCGGGGCGCGTCTGCTGCTGTGGTTGTGGGCGGCCTATGCCGGCGCGGCGGCGATTTCGGCCATCGACGCCACGCACATGGGACGCAGTTGGCTGAGCGTGGCCGGGTACATTCGCTACATCCCCCTGGGCATTTACATGTGCTTTGCCGTACGCCGTCGTTCGCGCCTGCACATGCTGCTCATGGCGAGCGGCATCGTGGTCGCGCTGTGGGTACTGGATGCCTGGGTACAGATCCTCACCGGCTGGAGTATCGGCGGGCATGCACCGGCCTTGCGCATCACCGGTATTTTCGGCGCCGACAACATGAAGCTGGGGCCGGCGCTGGCGGTATTGTCGCCGCTGGTGTTGTGGTTGGCGCGCGAGCGTTGGCGGCGCCCGGGGCTGGTAGCGGCATTCGTGTTCGTGCTGGTGCCGATCCTGCTGGCCGGGGAGCGCTCGGCGTGGTTGATGTACGCCCTGGTCGGTGCGGCCTTCGCCTGGCATGAAAGCCGTTCGCCGGCACGCTTCGCGCTGTGGTGCGCCGGCGCCTGCGTGGCGGTGGTGATGGCCTGCGGCCTGGCGTGGCATTTCTCGTCGCGCTTCCATGATCGCGCCGAGCGCACATTGCAGGTATTCAGCGGCAGCGTCGCCGGCGTCAACACCGCCCTGAGCGGACGGCTGGATATCTGGCGCACCTCCTGGGACATGTATCTGGGCTATCCGGTCAATGGCGTGGGCGTGCGTGATTTCCGTTATGTCTATCCGGATTTTGCGCCGCCGAACGATCATTTCATGGTGGCCGAGCCGTGCGGGCCGGGCCAGGGCGCGTGCCATCCGCACCAGGTGCTGCTGGAAATCATCACCAATACCGGCACGCTGGGTCTGCTGTTGTGGCTCGCGGCAGTGACTCTGGCATGGCGACGCTGGCGTGAAGCGGGCGCCGAAGCGCGTCAGGCCGCATTTCCGGTCAGCGTGGCACTGGGTGTGATGTTGTTTCCGATCAACACCCATCTGGCCTTCTATTCGGCCTGGTGGGGTCTGTTGTTCTGGTGGTTGCTGAGCCTGTGGTGCGCCGGTTTGTACCTGATGACCGAGGAGGAGGATGCTGATGGCACGTGAACCGCTGTCCGTGGTCGTGATCACGTTGAACAACGCCGACACGCTGGATCATTGCCTTGCCTCCGTGGCCTGGGCCGACGACATCGTCGTGCTCGATTCGGGGTCGACCGATGCCACGCGCCGGATCGCCGAATCGCACGACGCGCGTTTTTCGACCCGCGAGTTCACGGGGTACAGCGAGCAGAAGCAGGCCGCCATCGACCTGGCGCGCCATGACTGGGTGTTGCTGCTCGACTCCGACGAATCGCTGGCCGAGGATGGTGCGAAGGTCTTGTGCCGGGTGCTGGAGAGGCCCGATCGGCCGGGTTACGTGCTGTGGCGGCGGGAGTGGTTGTTCTGGCGCTGGCAATCGCCGCGCAGCCGCCTGAACCATTACGTGCGGTTGTTCGATCGTCGCCGCGCACGCATGAACGGCCTTGCCGTGCATGAAACGGTGACCGTGGATGGCCCGGTACGCCAACTGGACGTGATGATCGACCATTACGGCGAGCGCAATATCGCCGGGCGCACGCACAAGGCCAACCTGTATTCCAGCCTGCAGGTGGACGACCTCCAACATCGCGGCGTCAGCCATTTGCGACTGCGCATGGTGGGATATCCCTGGGTCGCCTTCGTGCGCTATTACTTCCTGCGGGGGCATTGGCGCGAGGGCTGGGCCGGATTCGTCGCGGCGCGGGTGCATGCGTTTTATGCGTTTTTGAAGTATGCGAAGGTCTATGAAGCACGCGAGGCCGGACGAAAATCCCGCGTTGAACGGGACTCGTGATTCCGGACTCGCAAAGAAACCGCTTCGATGCGCCACACCGCATCCCGACGGATGCCCGCTTCCGCAAGCGCATCGACGGCGGGCGCGGGGGGTGTGAAAAACCGTCACCCTGATGTGGCGAAATCCAACGGGTGGGAGCCCCGAGTCGCGGGTCGGCGACTAGCGATCCCGCCCCACACGTCCATACATCGGCAACGCCCCCGCCGGCCGCGTCTTGAACCGCTTGTGCACCCAGAAATACTGCTCCGGCGCTTCACGCACCATGGCCTCGATGGCCTGATTGACGCGGGCGGTGTCGCTACGGATATCCCTGGTGGGAAACGGATCCAGCGGCGGGTCCAGGCGCAACACGTAGCTGTCGTCGTCGAGGCGGCGGTGGTGGAACGGGATGACCCGCGCCTTGCCCAGTCGTGCCAGATGGTGCGTGGCGGTGATGGTCGCGGCCGGGACGCCGAAAAACGGCACGAACACGTTGTCCTTGCTGCGCATGTCCTGATCCGGCGCGTACCAGAGGATGCCGCCCGAGCGCAGGTATTTCACCGCGCCACGCAAATCGTCCTTGTCGAACATCGCGTCGGCGTAACCCAGGCGAGCACGCAACACCACCCACTCGAACACGGCCGAATCCATGCGCCGGTACATGCCGGCGATCGGAATGCGCTGCGACACCAGGCGCGCGCACAATTCCAGGTGCGAAAAGTGGCCGCCGACCAGCAGCACGCCATGCCCTTGTGCTTGCGCCGCGCGCAGGTGCTCCAGGCCTTCGATGCGCACCGGAATGCGCGCGATGGTGCGGTCGCTGGCCAGCCAGCCGAGCGTGAATTCCATCATCATCAGGCCCAGGTCGCGCATGTGTGCGTCCAGCAACCGCCGTTGCGCGCCGGCATCCAGGTCCGGAAAGCAGGCGTCGATATTGCGCCGTGCCACGCGCCGGCGTTCGTTGTGGATGCGCGTCGTCAATGCGCCCAGAAGGCGTCCCAGCCGCCACGGCATGCGCCCGGGCAGGTGCGCTGCCAGCCACATGACGCCCACGCCGAACCATGCCGGCCAGTGGCGCGGGGCAAGGAGCGCAAATCGAAAGGGAGGACGAGAGCTGCCGAGCATGAGCGGCGATTGTAGCTTGCATGCTTTATCGCGTCGCGGTGACATGTCTGGACGACGTGTTGAACGTCCAGGGGGGACATTCGGCTATTCTTGGCGGCGAACACGCCCACGGCCGTCTGGAGTCTCCTTGCGCCTTTTCTACGTCGTCGTCATGTATCTGGTCATGCCGTTTCTGTTGCTGCGCCTGGGGTTGCGCGGCATGCGTTATGGCGACTACCACCGACGCTGGCATGAGCGTTTCGGTTTTTTCCGTGCGCCGGGGTTTCGCGGCAGCTTGTGGGTGCATGCGGTGTCGCTGGGCGAGGTCAATGCGGCCGAGCCGTTGATACGCGCCATGATGCAGCGGTATCCGCAACGACAGATGGTGGTGAGCACCGGTACGCCGACCGGTTCGGCGCGGGTGCGGCAATTGTTCGGCGACGCGGTGTTTCACGTCTATGCGCCGTTCGATTTGCCGCTGACCGTGGGGCGGTTTCTGCGCCGGGTTCGGCCGTGTCTCGGCGTGATCGTGGAAACCGAAATATGGCCCACCCTGTATCACGCCTGCCATACCCGCGGCATCCCGTTGATCATCGCCAACGCCCGCTTGTCACGGCGCTCGTTGCGTGGCTATGCGCCGGTGCGGGCGCTCCTCAAATCGGCGCTGGGCTGCGTCACTCACGTGGCCGCGCAATCGTGGCTGGATGCGGCGCGCTACCGTTTGCTGGGAGCGCGCGGCGCGCACGTGCAGGTCGTGGGCAACATCAAGTTCGACATGCCGTTGGACGAAGGCCTGTCCGAAAAAGGCGCTGCATCACGCGCAGTCTGGGGCGCGCAGCGGCCGGTATGGATGGCGGCGAGCACTCACGAGGGCGAAGAGCAGGCGGCGCTGCAGGCGCACATGGCGGTGCTCAAGCGTTTGCCCGATGCCTTGTTGTTGCTGGCGCCGCGTCACCCCGAGCGGTTCGCGGCGGTAGGTCAGATGGTGAAGTCACAGGGTTTCGTTTTTGCCGCGCGTCAGGCCGACGGGCTGCCGGACGTGTCGACGCAATGTTTCCTGATCGACGCCATGGGCGAATTGTTGCCCTTTTATGCCGCTTCGGACGTGGCGTTCGTCGGTGGCAGCCTGGCCAGCATCGGCGGACACAATGTGCTGGAACCGGCGGCGCTCGGGAAGCCTGTCGTGGTGGGGCCGCACACGTTCAATTTCGAAGGCATCACCAAGACGCTGATCAAGCGCGACGCCGCCATCTGCGTGCAATCAGCCGACGAACTGGGCGCCGCGGTGCTGGGTTTGTTGCAGGATGACGTGCGCCGTCATGCCATGGGCGACGCCGCCCGGCAGGCGTTCGAGCGCGAGCGCGGCGCCGTCGAGCGGGTAATGGCGTTGGTGGACGAGGCGTTGAAGAACGCCACGGGAGAGGCGTCCTGACTTATCCGTTGCCGGTACTGCCGGCGGGTGCGGGCTGTGGCATTTGCGACGGAGCGGCGGTCCCGGGCGGCGTGGCGTCCGGCGCGTCATCGGTCGCGCTCGGCGGTTCCAGCAAGGCATTCACTTTTTGCAGATCGGCGACCGCCAGGTTGCCGGCCGCCTGTTTCAGCAGCAATTTGTTGAGAATGAATTGATGGCGCGCCTGCGAATACTGCTGTTGTGATTGCAACAGAGTGCCTTGAGCAAAAAGCACCTGGGTGATGGTCTGCGTCCCCACCAGGAAACCCGCCTTGGTGGCATCCAGCGCGCTTTTGGCCGCGCTGACAGCTTGTTTGGCGGCTTCCACCTGGGTGATGCCGGAGTTGACCGAACGGAAGTAATTGCGCGTGTTGCGCGCCACCAGGCGTTGCTGCTGCACCAGCACGGCCTTGGCGCCGTCGCGTTGATAGATGGACTGCTTGACGCGCGCACGTGTGGCGCCGCCCTGAAAGATGGGCACATTGAGCGTCAGGCCGATGGTCGTGTGACCGGGCTGATCGTAATACGGGCCGTTCTGGTACCAGCTGGCGCCCTTGCCGTAACTGACGCTGGCGTCGATGGTGGGCAAACGGGCGTCGCGCGCCGCGGTGATGCTGTGATTGGCCGCTTCCACGTTGTATTGCTCGGCCAGAATGTTGGGGTTGTTGAGGCGCGCCTGGTCGACCCAGGTGCTGAGGTTGTTCGGCGACGGCGGCGTCATCGGCAGATCGTCGGTCAGATCCTCGAGATTTTGCGTCGGCTGGCCGGTAATCTGCGTCAACGCTTCGCGCATGTCGTTGAGGTTGTTCTGTGCGTCGATCAACTGCGCGCGCGCGGAGTCGTAGTTGGCTTTGGCGTCCTGCACGTCGGTAATGGCCGACAGGCCCACCTTGAAACGTTCGTTCGCCTGATCGTACTGGCGCTTCAAGGAATCGACGTTGGCCTTGTTGTAACGCACCTGATCCTTGGCGGTCAGCACGTTGAAGTAGGCCGTGGTCACGCGCACGATCAGATTCTGCAATGCCGCCTGGTATTGCGCGTCGGCACTGTCGGCCTGCGCGTGGGCGGCGCTGAGATTGGCGTATTTGCTGAAATCCAGAACCGTCTGCGTCAGGGTGATCGACGCGCTGCGTGAACGCGAGTGTCCGAGATTGCTCGGACAGGCCACGGGTTGCCCGCTGGCATCCTGGCAGATGTCGCCATTGCCGAAGCCCGCGCCGCCGCCGCCGCTGCCGCCGTTGGTTTGCTGCAGCGACAAGCCGGCACTCAGGTGTGGCAGCAGTTGCGCGCGCGACAAGGGCACGCTTTCCCGGGTGGAATTGCGTTGCGCCACCTGCTGCGCCAGCACCGGGTCCATGCTCAAGGCTTGTTGATAGGCGTCCATCAGGTCTTCGCCGTGGGCCAGCATGGGTGCCGCGACCAGCGCCGCGGCCAACGGCAACAGTTTCAATGAGCGGATGTTCATGGGGCGGTTTTTCCTTGGCGTGGCGGGGGACGTGCGACGCTGAAAATCAGAATGAAAAACGGGCTGCCGGAGCCGCGTGGACCAGATAAGGCAAATCGGTTTCGAACAGACTGCGTTCACGATACTGCCCATTGCCTTCGCTTTCGAGCAGCACGGCACGCATCACCGGCGAACGGCCGTGGATGACGAAGGCGCGACCACCGGGTTTGAGCCAGCCGAGAAAGCGCTCCGGCACGTCGGGCACGGCACCGGTGACCACGATCACGTCGGGGCGGTCCGCGGGTTGCCAGGCGTGCACGGCTTCGCCGGTTTCGAGCGTGACGTTGTCGATGCCGGCGCGGCTCAGCGCATCCTGCGCGGTGCGCGTGAACTCGGCATGCAACTCCACGCTGACGACGTGCCGCGCCATGCGTGCCATGCAGGCGGTCAGATAGCCCGAGCCGGTACCGATTTCGAGCACGCGGTCGTCGCTTTGCAGGTCCAGCGCCTGCAGCAGACGTCCTTCGACCACCGGTTTCATCATCACCTCGCCGTGGCCCAGCGGCAACGGCAGGTCGGAGAATGCCATGGTGCGATAGGCGTCCGGGAC
The DNA here is from genome assembly GCA_964608595.1 of uncultured Rhodanobacteraceae bacterium. Taxonomy (GTDB): domain Bacteria; phylum Pseudomonadota; class Gammaproteobacteria; order Xanthomonadales; family Rhodanobacteraceae; genus Oleiagrimonas. The sequence goes on along the minus strand of CAZSOU010000040.1, from coordinate 2,412 downwards.
GAAGTCTTCGCGGCGCACGCTGCCCAGGGTATCGAGCACGCGCGGATCGAGTACGTTCCAGGTGCGAACCTGGTTCTCGATCATGTTCTGGCGTGCGAGTTCGATGTTCGGTGTCATACGATGTTTCCGCGCTCGGTTCGGGAACCGAAAAGCATAGGTGGTGCCGGCAACAGCGGCAATGGGCGCAGGAAGGTCGATGCCCTGCATCGTGCCGGTTCGAGTGGTGCGGCCGAAGTGCCGGAAGTCATCGCGTCGACGTGACGCGCGTCATGGGAGGAACGCTTCAAGCAGTCAAGCGCAGATGCCGCGCGGGTGTTGCCTGCTCGACCGGCAGTTTGTACGCGGCCATGCGCACGGCGCTGCTCAGGGCGGTGTCCAGTCGTTTGAGACGTTTGGACAGTGCCGGTTCGCCCTGCGTGACGGTGGCCACCTCAAGCCAGGCCAGCCAGCGCGTCAGACGATCGTACTCGACGTTGCCCAGCGCGCCGAGGGCGGCGCGCACGGCGAAGACGGAGTGATCGTCGGGCACGGTACGACGTGACTGGATCCAGCCGGCCAACAGGCGCTGTGCCTGCCGGTACGGCGGACTCAACCGGATTTCGGACGATAGTGTGGTGTAAGTCGTCATCATTTACAGTGTGCGGTCTCGGCCGCTGCAAATAAGTGAACTGCGGCGTATAATAAAGCAAACATCAGGTAACTGTGAAGTGGTATCCGTGACAACCTCCAAGAACCAGGGCCCGGGACGGCCGAAGGACATGGAAAAGCGCGCCGCGATTCTCGCGGCCAGTGGCGACTTGTTCACGAAAAAAGGGTTCGAGGGAACCAGCATGGACGCCATCGCCAACGCGGCGAGCGTCTCCAAACTGACCGTCTACAGCCACTTCGGCGACAAGGACAACCTGTTTCGCGAAGTCGTGCGTCACTGGATGCACGAATACCTGCCCGAAACGACCTACCACCTGGACCCGGACGTGGACATCCGCGCCAATCTGCTGCGCGTGGCGTTGACGCATGCGCGCCTCGATTGCAGCCGTCAGGCCAGCGGCACCCTGCGCGCCATCATCGGCGATTGCCGTCAGGGCAAGCCCCGCTACGGGCGGATGATCTGGGAAGAGGGTGCCATGCGTACGCACGGGCTGATGGAAAGCCTGTTGCGTCAAGGCGTCGAAGCCGGTCTGCTCGACATTGATGACGTGCCGCGCGCGGCGGTGCAGTTCATGGCCGTGGTCAAGGGCGACCTGGTCATGCAGCGTCTGTTCGGCTGCGTGGAATGCGACGAGGATTACGCCGCCGAGCTCAACGCCAATGCCGAAGCCGGGGTGGACATGTTTTTGCGCGCTTACGGAAACCGCGGTTGAATCGCGTGGCCGGGCGCCATTCATGCGCGGTCGGTGCGAGCGTGCGTTGTCTTGCACGCGATGCGCTTGTTGCGGCGGACGCCGCCTGAATCCGCGCCCGGGCCCTCGCATCCGCCGGCACTTCGTGGTCCAATGGGCGCATTGAAGCGGGGGTGCCGCAGCAGCGGCTGAGAATCACCCTTCGAACCTGATCCGGTTTGTACCGGCGTAGGGAGCTTCGACGCATGTTCTCGACGTGCGTCCGGTGCCACCGCTTCGGTTGTCGGGGTTTTCGCCCCGTCCTGCCGCATCAGGCAGACCCTGCCTCTCGCACCGGAGCCCACCATGAACGCCCAGCTTTCCGATCTTGCGCGCGATGCGCAGAAACTTTCCGCCAGCGTGACCCGGCCACTCGCCGGCTCCACCAAGATCCATGTCGGCGGCAGTCGCGCGGACATCCGCGTGCCAATGCGCGAAATCGCCCAGACCGACACGCCGGCCATGTTCGGCGTGCAGCAGAATCCGCCGGTCACCGTCTATGACACGTCAGGGCCCTATACCGATCCCGATTACCGTGCCGACCTCAGCGCCGGCCTGCCGCCGCTGCGTACCGCCTGGATCGACACGCGCGGCGATACCGAGGTGCTTTCGGGGCGCACCTCCGAGTTCGGGCGCCGCCATGCCGAGGCCGAATCGCTGCGTCACATCCGTTTCCCCACGCTGCCGGTGCCGCGCCGCGCCAAGGCGGGTGCGAACGTCACGCAAATGCATTATGCGCGCTTGGGGCAAGTCACGCCGGAGATGGAATACATCGCCATCCGCGAAAACCAGAAACTGGAAGCGCTGGCCGGCACCGACCTGGCCGCGCAGCATCCCGGCCAGTCCTTCGGCGCGGCGCTGCCCGGGGCGATCACGCCCGAGTTCGTGCGCGAGGAAGTCGCGCGCGGGCGCGCCATCATCCCGGCCAACATCAACCATCCCGAGTCCGAGCCGATGATCATCGGCCGCAACTTCCTGACCAAGGTCAACGCCAACATCGGCAACAGCGCGGTCAGTTCCGGCATCGCCGAGG
>CAZSOU010000039.1:0-20523 GCA_964608595.1 uncultured Rhodanobacteraceae bacterium | reverse complement strand
GTTACGTCGATCCCTCGTTCGCCGAATCCTTCGGCCTGGAATGCAAGGCCGTCAAGAAAGTGCGCGAGCAGATGGGCCTTTCCAACGTGTGGGTGATGATCCCCTTCATCCGCACCCTGGAAGAAGGCCGCAAGGTCATCGACGTGCTGGAAGCCAACGGCCTCAAACAGGGCGACAACGAGCTCAAGGTCATCATGATGTGCGAGGTGCCGTCCAACGCCCTGCTCGCCGACGAGTTCCTGGACATCTTCGACGGCTTCTCCATCGGCTCCAACGACCTCACCCAGCTCACCCTGGGTCTGGATCGCGATTCGAGCATCGTTGCCAAGAGCTTCGACGAGCGCAATCCGGCGGTAAAGAAGCTGCTGGCCATGGCCATCAGCACCGCACGCGCCAAAGGCAAATACGTCGGCATCTGCGGCCAGGGCCCATCGGACCACGCCGACCTGGCCGAATGGCTGATGGAACAAGGCATCGAATCGGTCTCCCTCAACCCGGACACCGTCATCGACACCTGGCTGCGGCTGGCCAAAAAGAAAGAAGTCGCCTGACCCGACGACAACGGCAACAAACGCGAAAAAGGCGGGCTTCGGCCCGCCTTTTCCGCATCCAGACGCCGGAAAATCACCATACGCCCTGTAGGAAATCCCTTACCCGACTGCAGGAAAACGCCGATTGACCCGTAGGCATCGCGGCGGGATACTCGGTTCATCCGGAAGAAACGCCATACGAGCAGGGGGAACTGTGACTAGGCAAACTTCACGACATGAATCGATGCGCGGGGCACTTGTGGCTTTGCGGCGTTTGCGTGTCCGGGCAGTTGCAGCGGGATCAGGCCGCGAGGTTCGGCGGACATCATTGCCTCAAGTACCTGATTTTTCGGGCATTTCCTGGCCAAACGCCAGTCAAAACACCGTGTTAGGCCGCAACGTTATGTTGCATTTTGCAGCCGAATTTTAGTTGGGCATCGTAAAAAGGGGAATAGTGTGGCCAAACGTGTGTTCTTCAGCTTTCACTACAACGACGTGGGTAACTTCCGGGCAAACGTTGTGCGAAATCATTGGCGGATGCATCAGAACCGCGAAATTTGCGGATACTACGATGCTTCGATTTGGGAGTCGGCACAGAAACAAGGCAAAGTGGCGCTCAAGCGTTTGATCAACACCGGGCTAGATCAGACGTCGAATACCTGTGTTCTGATTGGAACTCAGACCTACGAACGGCCATGGGTACGGTATGAGATCCTGAAGAGCTTTAAGAAGGGCAACCATATTTTTGGAGTCCACATTAATTCGATCAAGGGAAAGGACGGCCAAACAAAAATTAAAGGGGCTAATCCACTTGAATATGTGGGAGTAACTTTTTCAGATTCTGGCCTGACTGCCACCTTGTGGGAGAAGAAAGGCGGTAAGTGGGTTGAGTACAACGAAATCGATGGCTCATCTTCCTACCGAGTTGAAGTTCCCCAAAAGTATCGGGGTAATGGGTACCACCTCGGGCACTTCTATAGCGTATATGACTGGGTCGCGGATGACGGTTACAACAAGTTCGGTAGCTGGGTCGGATAGTGGGGAGACTCGCGGAGATGGACAACAAGCAAAAGCACCTGGAGTTTCTTCAGGGAGCGATCAACCGAATGGCTGGTAACCTGTTCTTGCTGAAGGGCTGGTCAGTAACACTTATCGCAGCTCTTTTCGCCTTGTCTGCGAAAGATGCAAATCAAGCGTACGCCGCAATCGCGTACTACCCTTTACTTATATTTTGGGTGCTTGATGGCTATTTCCTGTCGCAAGAGAGATGCTTCAGGTCGCTCTATGACCATGTTAGAAAACTCGACGAACGCGATATTGATTTTTCAATGGATACTCGTCCGTATAAGGGAATATTCAGAAATACATGGGTTGGGGCAATGCTGTCGCGAACGCTTTTGGTCTATTACGTTGCCTTGGCCGTCGTACTATTAATCCTGATCTTTTTGGTTGACTACGTATAGGCGTCTAACATGCATGTGTTAGGAATTGCGACGATGCCCAACAAATCGCTCCAGCCGACCGCCATCCCGCTACGCGGGCTATCGGCGGCTGAGCTCAAGCGTTAGATCGATGGAGAGCTCATGCGCAAGCCAGACAAACGGCCTCAGTTTGCGAAGAAGACCGCATCACACGGTGCGCACAGGAGCGACGGTAAATCTACACGGCGATGCCTTGTGTGCGGTAAGAAAAAGCGGATGTTCCCGCACGAACGCATGTGTCTTCGATGTAGGGTGCTGCCAGCTGAGGAGCGCAAACAGAAACGAGCAGAGCATGGCGGCCGGCGCAGAAAAAGCATTTACACGATTTCTGGCGGACTTCCTTCACTCGGTAAACGGAATTGACCGAGCAATCTAACTATTCATTCCAGCGGACGCGCTACGCGCGCCGCTAAATTCGGGCATTATGCTCTTAAGAATCAGGGATACCAATGTCAAAACTTAATGTGGATCAGAAGGCCATCATCGACCTGCTTTCAGACAAGAAAGCTGATTTCCTCATTCCAGACTATCAACGGCCTTATGCCTGGAACGAAGAGCAATGCCAAACACTGTGGGATGATATATTTTTATTTTCATTTCCCGATAATAACTATGAAGCTTTCGACGACAATGAAGAATATTTCCTCGGATCAATCGTTACTTATAAAAATGAATCTGGGAAATCAGAAGTCATTGACGGCCAGCAAAGATTGACCACGCTAATGCTTATTTTGCGAGCCTTCTATGACAAGTTCGAGAACATGAAGGACAAGAACTCAACACTCACTCGTGACCGTATTGAGAAATGCATCTGGAAAACGGACACCTTCGGAACAGCAGATAAAAATACTCTTAAAATTGATTCAGAAGTTGCTACGGACAATGACAAAGAAGAATTTCTTGAGCTGTTGCGCGCCGGAATAGTTAAGCAAGGCAGTAAAAGTCAATATGTTCTTAATTATAAATTTTTCCAGAAAAAAATCGATGAATTCCTACAGGAATTCCCTAGCTTTTTTCCGTACTTGCCAGCACGTATTTTAAACAACTGCATCCTTCTTCCCATTGAAGCGGAATCTCAAGATACCGCACTACGTATTTTTTCGACGTTAAATGACCGTGGCTTGCCATTGTCAGATGCGGATATATTCAAAGCACAATTCTACAAATACTACGGCGCGTCCGGAAATAAAGATGAGTTCATTGCGGAATGGAAAAGACTTGAAGAGATAACCATCTCGGTATTCAATCCAATCAGTGGCAATCCAATGGATGAATTATTCGCTCGCTACATGTACTTTTTGCGTGCGAAAGAGGGGAACAAAAGCTCAACAACAGAAGCTCTGCGTAAATTTTATGAGCGTAACAAGTATCAGTATCTAAAGCATCCTAATACAATCGAAGAATTAAAGTCTCTTGCCTTGTTTTGGGAGAGCGTATCAGATCAAGACAAAGCCCGATTCTCTGAAGATGTGCTTAAAAAATTATTTGTCTTAAATTACGCACCCAATGGCATGTGGCAACACATAACATCCGTCTATTTTTTGCAACACAAAACTGATGATGGGATGTTAAGTGATTCAGAGTTCTGTAAATTTCTCGATAGAATAACTGCTTTTATTTTCGCCTATGCCATTACGAATCCCGGTGTAAACGCGTTGCGCACGCCCGTATACGACGAGATGGTTAACCTTGTAAATGGTGGCGAGGTTAAATTCTCTAAATACAAGTTCAATAATACGCAAGCACGCACATCTTTTGAAAATTATGTTTTTACGAATCAAAGGAATGCAACTCGCTCCATGATTACCTGGTATGCCTACACTTTTTCAAAACAGACACTTCTCGGATTGGATGAAGCATTCCATTTAGAGCACATTTATCCGAAAAAGCGCCAAGAAATGGAAGGCGGTCTTAAAGAAGATGACAATATTGATTCGCTTGGCAACAAGATACTACTAGAAAGCGCAATCAACATTAAAGCATCAGACTACCGATTTGAAGATAAGAAAAAAATCTATAGCGGGGAGCAGAGGCGTGGTAATTACAAAGAGCCTAGTAAGGTTGCTGAGATAACTGACCTCATTGCTTATAACGAATTTGGGGAACAGCAGGTAATTGAGCGTAATAGGAAAATTTTAGACAAATTCTTTAATTTTCTGCATGACGAAGAATTAATAGCATAAATAGCGAATAATAAGGTGCTGCACACGGATAAATTACTTGCTGCACTCGCAATTTACCGGTGAGCACGGCGTTAGACGTTATCAAGGAGGAGGATATGGAAACGTTTGTGTATTGGGCGTCAGGCGAATTCCTGCTTAAAAAGAGACCGAACGGTGGAGTGGTCGTTGCACAACGCGCGTTGTTAGTGGCCTCGCTGATTCTTATTCCGGCATTCTTCGCACATGCATACTTCACAAGAGATACAATTTTCTTGAACTTCTCTTGGGCGAATCTACGGCAAGATATCGGTGCTATGATTCCGTGGTACGGTGCGATCTTCGCTGGTCTGTATGCTGCGTTTTATGCTAGGTTCGCTTCACAATGGAGCTACTTGGCCAATTTGTACAACCAAATAATGTCCACAGACGCGCAAATCGACCATTCCGACGGAAAAGCAACGCGTGCAATGGTGTTGTGGAAGGCAGGCCTCATTGAGGACGCACAAGACCTCCATCTAGCGCGTAAGTCAATGTTTAAATCGGTCATTGTGGCACTTCTCACAAATCCAGCTATCGTCAAGGCATTTTGCGAGGGTACCGAGAATGGCACTCAACGGCTCAAGAGGCTCGAAGCTGAGCTCGATTGTAAGGCCAACTGTACAAACGTCTAACTGTTCGTCCAAACGGACGCGATAGTTCCTACGGTTCAGTGGGCACCCTGACCCAACCCCTCAGGAGTGCCCCCTGCCCAAACCAGACTCCGAACCGTTACCCGCTAAAGCGACGAATTCAAGGCAGCTGCCGTCCGTCCCGGCCAAGAAAGGGGCACCATTTCACCAACGTCTTTTCGTGAGCCCTTGACGCCGTTTCCGATGGCTGGAAACCACTACGGAGTGCAACGTGGATTTGAAGCCAATACTTCCCCGGCTTCTTCCCCTCGCCATTGCATGGGCCGAGGCCGAGTCGCAATCTGCTGCGCAAAATGGAGCTCCACTTACGGGCGTTGAGCAGCGACTGGCGCGCGTAGTCGGGGTGCAGAGTCCCGGGCTTGTGCGGGTTGCGGTTGTCTCGCATGTTCCGCAGCCACGGCATCCGCAGCTTCGCATGGCTGTGCAACAAGCTGGATTGCTGGGCTCCGGCGTGGCCGGCCTTACACTGGGCCACACGGTGTTCATCACTCGCGGTTACAAGACAGTGCGGCTTCTCTCACACGAGTTGCGGCACGTCCACCAGTACGAACAGCTCGGCTCGATCGCCGCGTTTCTGCCGGTTTATCTGGCACAAATCGTGGAGGATGGCTACGACAATGCCGCGTTCGAGGTTGATGCGCGGGCACATGAAATACATGACTTCTAGCTGTGCCCCCGGTGAGAGACCGTGGCTGCCGGGTCACCACAAAATGACGCAAGGGGAAACGACGCCAAGGATGTTTCGCGGGTCAACCAACCATCCGCGATATTTTCCGGCCGGATATCGCCACGCTGGCCATACCCGGCTGATAGGGGCCGCTCATGACGGCCTGCGGTTCGCCTTCGAGATCGAAGCGTACCGACACGTCGTAACTGTAGCTCACCACAAAACCGGTGACCGGACCGAAAAACTTCACTTCGGGTGTTTTCCTGGCCACGGCCAGTGCCTGGCTGGCGTAAGTCAATGGCGGTTTGTTCGTGTCCAGCGCGATGCGCAGCCAGCGCCCGGCCCCGCCCGAAAGGGCGTAAATCGTGATCTGTGACGGCCGTGATGCGGTGCCGATCAGCCAGCCGCAGGGAACAAAGGCCTCGCGTGCCTGCTCGAGACGTTTGTTTCGGCATGCATGCAATACGGCACCAACACGCTCTGGCGGCAGCTCCAGCGCGACCGAAAAGGCGTTTACCCACCAATCCGCGTCCACTTCAAGCAGGTCACCCTCCCAGAACTGGCTGAGGGCACGAAGGCCATGCGTGGTGTTGGAAAAACCAATACGTTGCACCAGCTCTCGCCGGCCAAGTCCCAATGCATGACGCCGTTTTTGCACCAGTTCCCACAATGGAATCAATTCTTTTTTCATCACCCTTCCCCAATCTGACCAAGTGACCATCATGGACCGGACTTGTCTCAATCGTTGCGACAAGCGCACGATCGGGAAAACAGTGCCAGGGGCAATTCCTCAAAATAAGGGGACGGGATCAATTAAGCCCGTTTGATTACCTTCGCCCTTGCCCTGACAGGTCTGTCGTCCCAACTCACCCGCTGTAGGAGCGCATCTCATGCGCGACCCCGCACAATTCATCGGGGCCGTACGGTGGTCGCGCATGAGATGCGCTCCTGCAAAACAATGCGCTGTCATGCCCGGACATTGCGGCGAGGCATGTTTGCCCGTCCGTTCGGCCCTTCCTGCCGCCCGGGGTGGCTGGAGTGCATCTCGCGCGCGATGGCGCACGGTTCATCGGGGCCGTACGGTGGTCGCGTCACGGCGCGGACATGTTTCTCTGGCGCTGCGTGGCGCCAGCTGTGACACTGTCGTCCCGCTCTCGGCGAAACTTGCCCATGTCCATCACTCAACCGGTATTGTCGGATCGCCAAATCGGCTGGCTCAGCGCCGTTCTTGCGGGGCTGGCGCTGTGGCTGACCTTGCGCCTGGAGCTGTTGCCGGCGCTGTTTGCCGGGCTGCTGATCTACGAGTTGATACGCATCGGCACACCGTTCCTCACGCGCTGGCTGACGCGCAACCGCAATTGGGCGCAGTGGCTGCTGGTGGCGTTGCTGGCGATCGTGGTGATCGGTCTGCTGATCGGGATGGTTTTTGGCGCCATATCGCTGCTGCACAATCAGCTCGGCAATCCGCAGGAGTTGTGGCGCAAGCAGCTGGTGCCGCTGTTCAACAAGGCGCGCGGGCAGATGCCGGCCTGGATTGTCGACCACCTGCCCGCTTCGTTCGAAGGCATGCGCAAGGATGTGATGCATTGGCTCGGCAAACATGCCGGAGCCCTCGGCCATGTCGGCAAACGGGCGGTGGCGGTGTTCGTGCAGGTGCTCATCGGCCTGGTGCTCGGCGCCATCGTCGCGCTGAGCCACCTGCGACCGCGCGACGGTTCGGGACCGCTGGCGGCAGCGCTGCGCAAGCGTGCCTCGCATCTGGCGCACGCCTTCCACGACATCGTTTTCGCGCAGGTGAAGATCGCGGCCATCAACACGGCATTGACGGGCCTGTTCCTGCTCGGCGTGCTGCCGATTTTCGGGGTGCATCTGCCGCTGGCCAAGACGCTGGTGATGCTGACCTTCGTGATCGGGATGCTGCCGGTGGTCGGCAACCTGATCACCAACACGCTCATCGTCATCGCCGGGTTGTCGGTGTCGCTGGGCGTGGGTATCGCGGCACTGGTGTTCCTGGTCGCCATCCACAAACTCGAATATTTCCTCAATGCACGCATCGTCGGCGGCCAGATTCGTGCCGCGGCGTGGGAGCTGCTGATCGCGATGCTGGTGATGGAGGCCGCTTTCGGACTGGCCGGCGTGATCGCTGCACCGATTTTTTATGCCTACATCAAGCGGGAACTGGAAGCCAACGGTCTGGTTTGATGCCTGCGGCCGCGCTGGTGGAAGTGGAAAAATCGGTCGCCCCCGGCGTTTTCCTTCAACGGTCGTCGCACATCTCATGTGCGACGACCGCCGTACGGCACGATGAAGCATCGCGCGGTCGCGCATGAGATGCGCTCCTGCCCCCGGGGCGTGAGGGGTGTTTTTTCCGGAGGGAATTTGTGGAATGACGAGTACCGGCCGGGCATGGGGAGATGCCGCTACGATGGGGCTCTCGATCACACGGCTCAAACGCAGCGCATGTCTTTTGACACCACCGAAATCAATCGTACCCGGCAGGACCTTCGCGGCCACGACAGCGTGTGGCTGTTCGGCTACGGATCGCTGATCTACAAGGCCGGGTTTCCGTATCTGGAACGTCGACCTGCCCGCATCCGTGGTTGGGTGCGTCGTTTCTGGCAAGGGTCGCACGATCATCGCGGGACGCCGCAGCACCCCGGTCGCGTGGCGACATTGGTTCCTTGTGACGACGCCGTCTGTGTCGGCATGGCTTATCGCGTCGCGCCCGAAACGTTCGATCAACTGGACGTGCGCGAAAAGAACGGATACCTGCGTTTCGTCACGCGTCTGGCATTCGACGACGGCAGCGAAGTCGACGGTCTGGTCTATATCGCCACCGAAGACAATGCGGCATGGTTGGGACCGGCCAGCGCGAGCGACATTGCCGCACACATAGCGGCTTCGCGTGGCCCCAGCGGTCCCAATGACGAATATCTGCTCAAGCTGGCCCATGCCCTGCGCGAGCTGGACGCGGATGATCCGCATGTGTTCGCGCTGGCCGACGCGCTCGCATCGCACAAGTCCGCCTGAGCATCCGACTTCCGGTGAAATGCTTGCGGCTGTGCATTTAAAGTGAATTGCGAATCATTCTCATTGGCTCTACAATCCGCTTCCGCAATGACTTGGGACAGGCCGCAGCGCCGTTGCCCCCCCACACACCTCCCCGCATCAGACGAAAAAAGGATCTCGCATGAGCTTCATCAAGAGCCGGAAGCATCCGGTCGACCGTTCGGCCACCCCGCGCCATGCCGCCCCGTTGACCGCCTCCATCATGACCGCTCTTGCCCTGGGGGTGCCGGCCGCGGCATTCGCCGGAACCACCCCGCCGAGGAACGACACCGACGTCATCCAGGCGCGTGATCTTTCCACTGTCAACGTGACGGCGACCGCCGGCCCCGACTACCGCAGCCAGTCGGCATCGGCCAAGTTCACGCAACCGATCATCGACACGCCGCAAACCCTGCAGATCATCACCGACGATCTGTTCGAGCAACAAGGTGCGGCGACCCTCGCCCAGGCGCTTCGCAACAGCCCGGGCGTGGGCACGTTCTATGTGGGTGAAAACGGCAGCACCTCGACCGGCGACGCCATTCGCATGCGTGGTTTCGACACCTCGGGCAGCATTTTCGTGGATGGCGTGCGCGACATGGGATCGATTTCGCGCGACGTGTTCAACATCGACCAGATCGAAATCACCAAGGGCCCGGACGGCACCGAATATGGCCGCACCGCACCCACCGGCGCCGTCAACATGGTGACCAAGCAGCCGTTCCTGACGGCCGAGACATCCGCGTCGGTCGCGTACGGCAGCGGGCAACACAAACGCGCCACGGCCGACTGGAACCAGCCGCTCGGCAAGCATTCGGCGCTGCGTCTGAACCTGATGACGCAGAACAGCGGCGTGGCCGGTCGCGATGTGGTCGAAAACAATCGCTGGGGCGTCGCTCCTTCGCTGGCGTTCGGCCTGGACACGCCGACGCGCGTGTTCATCGACTATCTGCACATCACGCAGAACAACATTCCCGATGGCGGCGTCCCCACCGTCGGCCTTCCGGGTTACAGCAGCCCCGACCCCGCGCGCCCGCAAATCGGCAGCGCGCCGATGGTGGACAGCGACAACTTCTACGGTACGGCACAGGATCACGACGACGTGCAGTCGGACATGCTCACCGCACGCGTGGAACACGATTTCGGTGCCGATTCCACGCTGCGCAACACCACGCGCTGGGGGCGCACGCGTCAGGATTACCTGATCAACTCGTTCATGGTGACCGGCGACCGCCTGCTGACGCCGGATCTCGACAACCGCGACACGTGGGCCATCACGCGCACCCTGCCCAACTTCAAGCACGAACAGCACAGCATCATCACCAACCAGACCAACGTGCGCACGCGTCTGACCGGCGGCAATGTCGAGCACGACATCAGCACCGGCATCGAGTTGACGCGCGAAGGCATCCATACGGTGGATCTGGACACCCGCAACGACACCTCATGGCCGGCCGCCAACCTGTACCACCCGGATCATGACGTCGGCGGCATCGCCTATGGTCCCACCGGCGCCTGGGGCCGGGGCCATACCGACACCTACGCCGCTTATCTTTTCGACACGATGAAATTCGGCCCGCGCTGGCAGCTGAGCGCCGGGTTGCGCCTGGATCATTACCGTACCGATTATCAGGCGATTGCACTGTGCGGCGTTGGTCGGCACGGCCCGGATTGCGGCGCCGGACAGGCGCTGGGAACACCCATAACGTCCATCGATACCACGGTGTCGGGCAATCTGTTCAACTGGAAGCTGGGGCTTTTGTACAAGCCCGCGGACAACGGCAGCATCTATGCCGATTATGCCGTTTCGGCGCAGCCGCCGGGCGGCGACTCGCTGGCCTTGAGCCCGCGCGCGAGCAAGGCGGACAACCCCGCTTTCGATCCGCAAAAGGCGCACACGGCCGAGATCGGCACCAAGTGGAACCTGTTCGGCGAACGCCTGTTGCTGAGCGCATCGATCTATCGCACTGTCGTGACCAACCAGGTCGAGCAGGACCCGGTCGACCTGCAGTATTACCAGACCGGCAAAAAGCGCGTGCAGGGCGTGGAAGTGACGGCTGTCGGCCACATCACCCGGAACTGGGCGGTCAACCTCGGTGTGACCACCATGGATGCCACCGTGACTCGCGGCGAAGCGGTTTCCAACGACGGCTCAAACAACCTCGCCTACACGCCGAGCAGCGCGTTCACCGCATGGACCACCTACAAGCTGCCGTTCAATCTCACCATCGGCGGCGGCGCGCGCTACAACGGCACCATGAAACGCGGCCACGACGGCGCCATCGGCACACCCGAATACGTGCGTCCGTACTGGGTGTTCAACCTGATGGCGAGCTATCCGGTCAATCATCACCTGGAACTGCAGCTCAACATCAACAACGTGTTCGACAACGACTATGTCGCCGCCATCAACAAGAGCGGTTATCGCTATACGCCGGGTGCGCCGCGTTCGGCGATGTTGACGGCGAATATCCGCTTTTGAGCAGGGACACGGGTCCGGAATTCGGCGCCCGTGACTCGCGGCTTCGGCGATAATGCTTGCCTGATCCAGGCAATGACGAGGAGCCTTCGCAATGCTGGTACATGTCCCCCAGGTGCTCGGTGCGCAACAAGTCGCCGCGATGCGTGCCGAGCTCGAAGCTGCCGACTGGGCCGACGGGCGCGAAACCGTCGGTCCTCAGGGAGCGCAGGTCAAGCGCAACCGGCAACTGCCGGATGACTCGCCACTGCGCCGGAAACTCGGGGATGTCGTGCTCGCGGCGCTGGCGTCCAACAGTCTCTATCACGCCGCCGCGTTGCCGCAGCGCACCCTGCCGCCGCGCTTCAATCGCTACGAAGGTGGCGGCCAGTACGGGTTTCACATCGACGGATCGGTCATGGCCCTGCCCGATCAGGTCACGCAACTTCGCAGCGACATCGCCTGCACATTGTTCATCAACGACCCGGCCAGCTACGACGGCGGCGAACTCATCACCAGCGACACCTATGGCGAGCATGAAGTGAAATTGCCCGCCGGCGACCTGATCGTGTATCCGGCCAGCAGTCTGCACCGCGTCGCGCCGGTCACGCGCGGCGTCCGGCTGGCAGCATTTTTCTGGGTGCAAAGCCTGATTCGCGATGACGCCCGACGACGCATGCTGTTCGAGCTGGATGCGTCCATCCGCACGCTCACGAACGAAGGCGCCAATCGCGCGGCCGTATTGCAGCTGACCGGCACATACCATAATTTGCTGCGCATGTGGGCCGAGACGTAACGGACTCCCTGATCGACGCCACGCGCGAAACCGGCTTGTCGACCTGCAGAGGTTTCGCTCATCTTCCATTGGCGCGATAATGGCCGGCTCACTGCATACAGGTCGACACATTGATGTTTGTCCCCGGTCAACGCTGGATTTCCACCGCCGAACCCGAACTCGGTCTGGGCACGGTACTGAGGGTGGATGGCCGATACGTCCAGATTCTGTTTGCCAAGTCCGGCGTATTGCGCCCCTACGCGCAGGATTCCGCACCGCTGGCGCGGGCCGAATTTCGTCCCGGACAACGCATCAACGGCAAGGGTTTGTCGTTCCTGGTCGAGCGTGTGGAAATCCGCGACGGTCTGTTGACCTACCGTGGCGAGGGCCGCGAACTGCAGGAGGGCCAGCTCGACGACGAGCAAAGCATCACCGAGGCCGACGACCGCCTGATCGGCGGACGCATCGACACCGTGTCGCGTTTCGAACTGCGCCTGGAGGCCTTGCGCCGGCGCGCGCAGGCGCGACGTGCGCCGGCGTGGGGCCTGGCCAGCGCGCGCATCGACCTGATCGCGCACCAGTTGCGCGTAGCCGGCATCGCCGCCTCGCGCCGGCCGCCGCGGTTGCTTCTGGCCGACGAGGTGGGTCTGGGCAAAACCATCGAAGCGGGCATGATCATCGCCCACCAACTGGCGCACGGCCGTGCCGGTCGCGTCGTGGTGCTGGTGCCCGACGCGCTGGTCAACCAGTGGTTCGTGGAATTGCTGCGGCGCTTCAATCTCGCCTTTGCCATTTTCGACGAGGAGCGCTGCGAGGCCATCACCCAGTCCGAACCCGGTATCAACCCGTTCGAAGAAGAACAACTGGTGATCGCCGGCATGAGCCTGTTCGAGAACAACGACGAACGGCGCGAACAACTTGCCGCCGCCGGCTGGGATCTGCTGGTCGTCGACGAAGCCCATCATCTGGAATGGACGCCGGAAGCCGCCAGTCCGCGCTATGCATTGGTGGAAAACCTGGCCGCCGCCACGCCGGGCGTGGTGTTGGTCACCGCCACGCCGGAACAACTCGGCCGCCGCGCGCATTTCGCGCGCCTGCGGCTGCTCGACCCGGCGCGCTATCACGATCTGGAAACCTACCTCGCGGAAGCCGATGGGTATATCGAGCTGTCATCGGTTGCCGAAACGCTTGCCGCCGGCAACGAGCTCACGACCGAAGAAACCGAGTTGTTGCGCCGCCATTTCGCCGACGATGCGGATTTGCTGGCCCAACTGGACGATCCGGGCGAAGCGCTTCTCGATGCCCTGATCGATCGCCACGGCACCGGCCGCGTGATGTTCCGCAATCGCCGCGCCAGCGTGGGCGGATTTCCGGCACGCGAGGCAGACCTGATCCTGTTGCCGGCCGACGATGAAGACACGCGCCAGACCCTGGCCGCCGAATACCACGCCGACATCGATCCGACGGCCCCCGACATCAGTCACGATTACACCCTGGACCCGCGTCTGCAGGCGCTGCTGGATCTGCTCGACGATTACCCGCAGGAAAAATTTCTGCTGATCTGCCGCACCCAGGCCAGGGTGCTGGCCATCGAGGAGGCTTTGCGCACGACCTCGGGCATGGATGTGGCCCGCTTCCACGAAGGCTTGGGCATGTTGCAGCGCGACCGCAATGCCGCCTGGTTCGCCGAGCCCGACGGCGCCCGTCTGCTGCTGTGCTCGGAAATCGGCTCGGAAGGCCGCAACTTCCAGTTTGCCCATCACCTGGTGCTGTGGGATCTGCCGCTCGATCCGGACCTGCTGGAACAACGCATCGGCCGCCTCGACCGCATCGGTCAGACCCGGGACATCGCCCTGCACATTCCCGTCGTCGAAGGCAGCCCGCAACATGTGCTGGCACGCTGGTACGACGAAGGTGTCGATGCGTTTCACGCCAGCCCGGCCGACGGCCGCGAATTGTTGCGCCGCTTCGGCGACACCCTGACCGAATTGGCCTCCGAGCACGCCCGCGGCGACAACGAACGCGATCAGGAACTCGAAGCGCTGATCACCGAAACTCGCGCCACCCACGAAGCCCTGGCCGCCGATATCGATGCCGGTCGCGATCGTCTGCTGGAACTGGCCGCGCGCCGCGACCCCGCGGCCGACATGCTGGAAGCCTCATTGCGCGAGGCCGACGCGGACACCGGCGCCAACGATTTCGTGCTGCGCCTGCTGGACAGTTTCGGTATCGGTATCGAACAAATGGGCCACGACAGCTTGCTGCTGGACCCGCAATACCTGTCCACCGACGCCTTCCCCGGCCTGGCTGACGGCCCGCAACAGGCCACGTTTTCGCGCCCGCTGGCGCTGGCGCGCGAAGAATTGCCGCTGCTGCGGCTGGATCATCCCATGCTGGTGGGCGCCACGGACTTGCTGCTGTCGTCGGAAACCGGCAACGCCGCCTTTCTGGTCGACGACGATCTGCCGCCCCGCAGCGCCCTGCTGCAGGCGGTCTTCGTGCTGGAATGCGTGGCTGACCAGCAACTGGATGTCGCGCGGTTTCTGCCGCCCACCCCTGTCGTCACCAGTGTTGATTCGCGTCTCGCCGTCCGTCCCGGATTCAGTCCGTCGAGCATCGCGATCAAACGCGCCGGAGAGCGTCAGATCGACATCGGCCGTTATCGCAAGATTCTCGCCAAGCTGGTGCCACCCATGCTGGAAAAGGCCGAACAGGCGGGCATGCGCGAAGCCGCCGGCATCAACCAGGCGGCCATGGAGCAAGCTCGCTCACGACTCGGCAACGAGCAGCAACGACTGGAGGCCCTGCAGGCGATCAACCCCGCCATCCGCGATGCCGACATCAAGGCCGTGACCGATGAGCTGGCGACGCTCGAACGCGAACTGCCCAAGGCGCGACTGCGGCTGGATTCGGTGCGCTTCGTGGCCAGCCCGGATTTTCTGCGCCTGCGTTGAAGGTGGCCAAAGCAGACCGTGGCCCCCCCGGCAGAAGCGCTTCAGGCTTCCGCGGTACGCTTCAAGGCCTCGTCGATACGCGCCAGCGCCGTGTCGCGTCCGCACAGGCAGATGGTGTCCTCGATCGAGGGCGACACCTGCGTTCCGGTCATGGCCACGCGCAACGGCTGGGCCACTTTGCCCATGCCCAAGTCGAGCTTTTCGGCCACTTCGCGCACCATGTCGTGGATGGGCTCGGGGGCCCATGCAGGCAGGTTTGCCAAGGCATGACGTGCCGCTTCGAGCACGGCCGGCGCCGTGGCCGAACCCAGGTGTTTCCTTACCGCCTTGGCATCCCACTCGCTGATCGGGGCGTACCAGATGCGCGCGCGCTCGGCCATTTCCTTGAGTGTGTGCACACGTTCGCGCAGGGCCACGATGACCGCTGCCGGATCGGGGCCCGCGCCGACGTCGATACCCGCGCGCTGCAGATGCCAGGTGAACTCCGGCACCAGTGATGCCGGATCGTCGTTCTTGAGATATTGCTGATTGAGCCAGGCCAGTTTCTCGGTATCGAAACGCGACGCCGCCTTGTGCACGTCGCCGATGTCGAACAAGCGCACCATTTCGTCGATGGAAAATACTTCCTGATCGCCGTGCGACCAGCCCAGCCGAACCAGGTAATTGAGTACCGCGTGCGGCAGAAATCCTTGTTCGCGATAATCCATGACGCTGACGGCATTGGTCCGTTTGGAGAGTTTCTTGCCATCCTTGTCCAGAATCATCGGCAGATGAGCGAATGTCGGCACCGGCGCGCCGAGCGCTTCGTAGATATTGATCTGGCGCGGCGTGTTGTTGACATGGTCGTCGCCGCGAATGACTTCGGTGATGCCCATGTCCATGTCGTCCACCACCACGGCGAAGTTGTAGGTGGGGAAACCGTCGGACCGGAAAATCACCAGGTCATCGAGCTCGCTGTTGGCGATCTCGATGCGCCCCTTGACCTTGTCTTCGAACACCACGCTGCCCTGATGCGGCGTTTTGAAGCGGATCACCCGGTTCGGGTCGTCGCGGTACGGCTCGTTGCGGTCGCGGTACCAGCCGTTGTAGCGCGGTTTTTCACCCCTGGCACGCGCAGCTTCACGCATCGCTTCGATATCTTCCTTGCTTTCGTAGGCGTAATAGGCCTTGCCCTCGGCGAGCAGTTTTTCAGCCATTTCACGATATCGATCCATGCGTTCGGTCTGATAATACGGCCCCAGATCATGCTCGAGACCCAGCCAGGCCATGCCGTCCAGGATGGCCTGCACCGCGGCATCGGTCGAACGCTCCCGGTCCGTGTCTTCCACCCGCAAGACGAATTCGCCCCCGCGCCGCCGCGCTTCCAGCCAGCAGTACAAGGCCGTGCGTGCGCCGCCAATATGCAGAAAACCGGTCGGGCTGGGGGCAAAACGGGTGCGAAAACTCATGATGATCGGGTCTGACGGTAACGGGGCGGGCATTTTAACCGATGTGTGTCAGCAGGCTGTCACCGACAAATGAAAACGGAACCTTCGGCGTGAATGACAGTCGAACCAACGTCACAAAACCACCCGCCAGCATTGACCCGCGCCGAAATAAAGCGACAATAAGCACGTTTTGTCATTTCGGTTGTGTACGGAAGGAGAGGTCCGGCACGGCAGCACCGCACGTCCAGGGGGATACATGAGTCATTTCACCATTGCCTTGTCGGGCTTGTCCGACGCCGATGCCGCGACTTTCGAGACCGCACTGGAGTCTCTTCCGGACGGCCAGTGGCAGCTGGTCGAAGACGCCGCTCTGGCAACGCTTCTGGTAGTCGACATCGACACGGTCTGGGGGCACATGGACTGGCTTCGGGCGACCGCCAACGGCCGGCAGGTCGTGGCCTACACCGAAGACAACAACGCTCGTCACGTCGATCTGGTGTTGACCAAACCCCTGCGTGCCAATGATCTTGCCGAGCTGCTCGGCAGCGTGACAAGCGGCGCGAAAGTGTCCGCTCCCGCGGAGGCTCCGTCATCGGCAGACGCCGCGACTGTCGAAGCGGTGCCGGAAAGCGACGCCGCACCCGTTCCCGTACCCGCGGAGAAGCCGGCGATGCAGGCGCCGCCTGTTTCGAAAAATCCCGCCGAGCCGGTGGCAAAACCGGAACCGTCGCCACCCGCTGCACCCGAGCCGCTGCCGACGATGACGCTCGGCGACTGCCTGCTTGCCGACAAACTCGCGCAACCATGCAGCATGCAAGGCGCGGGCAACACCTGCCTGCAACTGGATCCCGAACGTGGCGGCTACACTGGGCCGGCAACGCTCAAGCCGACCAAACCGTTGCTCGATCAGCCCATGAAACAGGCGCAAACCATGGCGCCGGAAGCGATCAGGAAAATGCGTGAAGCACCGGCGTTGCCATTGACACGCCTGTTGTGGTTTGCAGCCCTGTGCGCCACGCCGGGGCAGTTGGCGCCGAATCTCGACCCGGGTGCACGCTACCACCTGACGCGCTGGCCGCAAATCGAACGCGAATTTCCGCGTCACTTCCGCATTGCCACCACCATGATGAAAGGCCCCGGCACTCTGGGCGACATCGCTTCGTCGGCGAACGCTCCCATCGGTGACGTGGCCGATTTCATCAACGCCTACAGCGTGGCCGGCTACGTTGCCTGCGAGGCGTCTGCCGACTCCGAAGACGACGCTCCGAGCGAAACCAACACCGGCATGCTGTCACGATTGCGTCGCCCGTTTTCACGGGGCGGTCAGCAAGCTTGATCGCCCGTTACCGGCGCAATACTCCGCAGGCGTGCAGTCAGGCACCGATTGCTACGCTTCGACCTGGAATCCGGATGACACTCCCTGTTGATCCGCGAGGTTGATCATGCCTGCCAAATCCAAAGCACAACAGCAAGCCGCCGGCGCCGCCCTCGCCGCCAAACGCGGCGAAACCAAAGTCAGCGATCTCGATGATGCATCCAGGTCGATGTACGACTCGATGAGCGAGAAGCAGCTGGAAGATTTTGCTTCATCAGAGCGCGAAGGAACGCTCTGATCAACTCCACGCAGGTGGCACCCGTCTGTCTGTTCGCAGATCACAGGTGCGTCGGCGAAGGCAGGCTGGTTGCCTGTCGAGCTGGCGCGCCGCAGAGATGCGGACAGACAGACGGGCCCCAACCGTTTGATTTCGAATGACGGGGTCCGGTCCGAAAGACACGCAGCGAACTGTTCGCGGCTTGCAAAGACAACCAGTCTTCCCGGCGCCACGACCCGCCCGCTGCGTGTCTTTCGGACCGGATGCCACCGGCGTGGAGTTGATCAGAGCGACCCTGGGACAAACCGAAACACGTTTCCGGAAAATGAACCCATCGTGCGGCCATACATGAAAGATGACCGCTCCGACGTCCGATGCTGCGTGTCAATCCCGGTTCTGATCCGGCACACCACGTGCTTCGGGCGTCGAAGTACCGCAGTCGGCGTGGCCGCACATGCAAGGGGCTTTCGGATCGTCGTTTTCGGCGTTGTCGCGACAGGCGTCGCTGCAGTAGTCACCGGCATGGCCCACACGGCAGCTGCAGGCGGGGTTGGCACAGGTATGGTCGATCTCCATGGGGCACCTCATGGGCTGTGAGGAAGGATCGACACCACTCTACGCGACCAATATGAAACTGCGATGAGTGTCTCCTGCGATTCGTCATGGCCGTGACGGCGCGGTGAACACCCTGCCCGTTTCAACCGGCGCACTTCGGCATGGCGCTTGCAGTGACCACGAAATTCCCCGCGCTCCAAAACGCCTTCACATACCTATCAGGCAGCTGCCCGGGAAACGATGACAACCTGCTCTGTATACACTGCATATAGCTGGTACCTGCCAACATGCGAGACGTCACCCAACGTCCCCGGGCAATCCAGAAAAATGCGCATTCCCCCCGCCTTCGACCATCTCGTCATCACGCCCTCGCGCGGCATTCGCACACCGCGACGCGAGGGCTTCGGGGCCGATTTCGCCCGAACCGACCACACCCGACGACTGGTTGTCGTGTCCAACCTGGTCGCACCCGAGGGACCTCAATCGGGGAGCCTCGCCATGACGCTTCGTGGCGTATTGCGCCAGCATGGCGGGCTGTGGTTCGGCTGGAGCGGGACCATCGACGAGCAGCAGCAACTGCATCACGGTCACGATTCACGCGACGGCTTCGATCATGCGGCGTTCGATTTCAATCAGAGCGACCATGACCAATTTTTTCACGGCTTCCCCAATCACTGCCTGTCCCCCCTGTTGCAGAGCCGATTGCAGGACATGCAGTTTCATCGCCGCGACATGCACGCCTGGATCACGGTAGTGAACAAGACGGCGACGCGTCTGCACGCCTTGTTGCGACCGGATGACCTGGTGTGGATCAACGGCGTCCACCTGCTGCCACTGGCGCGACAACTGCGCGCGCTGGGGGCCGAAAACGCCATTGGCCTGTTCCTTCCCGAATCGCTGCCCGCCAGCAATGCGCTGTCGTCGCTACCGCATCATGACAGCGTCTTCGCGGGCCTGTCCGCCTGTGACCTGATCGGGGTGCAGGCCACGAGCGACCACGATGCGCTGCGTGATTACCTGGTCAAATTCCAGTCTGCACAACCCGGCCGCGACGGCACCTTGCGCATCGCGGGGCATGAATTGAGCCTGGGAAGCTTTCCGGTCGGCATCGACGTCGATCGCATGGTCCACTTGGCACGGCGTGCCGGTTCACGCGCCATGTTCCGCAAGTTTTGCGCACGCCTTGGTTCGCACAAGCTGCTGATCGGCGTCGACCGGCCGGACCACGGCAAGGGGCTGAATCTGCGCTTGTGCGCGCTGGACCGCCTCCTGGAAAAGGAGCCGCAACTCGCGGGCAAATTCTCCATGCTGCAGATATCCCCGCCACTGCGCTGTGACATGCGCCGTTACAGGGAGTTGGATCGCGACCTCGATTGCAAGGTCAGCGACGTCAACGGCAAACACGGTGGCGCCGGCTGGGCACCCGTGCGTTATCTCAAGAAAGGTTTTCGCCAACCCGTACTGGCCGGCTACCTGCGTGCGTCGTCAATGGGTTTGATGACGCCGTTGCATGGCGGCATGAACCTGCTCGCAAGAGAATATGTCGCCTGCCAGAATCAAGCCGACCCCGGCGTGCTGGTTCTGTCGCGCTTCGCCGGTGCCGCGCCGGCGATGACCGAAGCCGTACTTGTCAATCCACTGGACGCCGACGACGTTGCCGCCGGAATCCTTGCTGCCCTGACCATGCCCCTGAAGGAACGGCAGGCACGCTGGCAAAGCCTGATGGCGGGGCTTCGCCATCAGGATTTGCAGCAGTGGAGCCATGACTTTCTGCAGTCATTGGCCGGCGTGCGCCCGACCACTCGAGGAACGCTCGCCATCGGCACGACATGAACGTCGCGCCGATGCAGCGGACATGGCGGCGCGTCTCAGCGCAAGCCGGTTTCGCTGCGCGCGATGACCATGCGCTGGATTTCGCTGGTGCCCTCGTAGATCTCGGTGATCTTGGCGTCGCGGAAATAGCGCTCCAGCGGCATCTCGCGCGAATAGCCCATGCCGCCGTGAATCTGCACGGCCTGATGGGTGATCCACATGGCCGCTTCCGACGCCGTCAGTTTGGCAACCGACGCCTCGGTGGTGAAACGACCGCCGTTCTTCTCCGTCTGACCCTTCGCCCACGCGGCGCGCAATACCAGCAGCAACGACGCGTCGAGCTTGCACTTCATGTCGGCAATCTTGGCCTGCG
>CAZSOU010000038.1:0-21820 GCA_964608595.1 uncultured Rhodanobacteraceae bacterium | reverse complement strand
CCTTCTTCGAGATGCTGGGCAACTGGTCGTTCGGCGACTATTTCAAGCGCGAGGCGATCACCTGGTCGTGGGAATTGTTGACCCGCGAGTTCGGGCTGCCGCCGGAAAAGCTCTGGATCACGGTGTATCAGACCGATGACGAAGCTTACGCGATCTGGCGCGACGAGATCGGCGTGCCGGAGGATCGCATCACACGCATCGGCGACAACAAGGGCGCGCCCTACGCCAGCGACAATTTTTGGCAGATGGCCGATACGGGTCCGTGCGGCCCGTGCAGTGAAATTTTCTACGACCACGGCGCGCACGTGCCCGGCGGTCCTCCGGGGACGCCGGAAGAAGATGGCGATCGCTACATCGAAATCTGGAACCTGGTGTTCATGCAATTCGACCGGCAGGCGGATGGCGAAATGAAACCCTTGCCGGCACCCTGCGTGGACACCGGCATGGGGCTGGAACGTCTGGCCGCGATTCTGCAGGGCGTGCATTCCAACTACGAAATCGATCTGTTCCAGCGATTGATTGCCGCCGCCGCCGAATTGACCGGTACGTCCGACAAGACCAATCAATCGTTGCGGGTCATCGCGGACCACATTCGCGCCTGCAGTTTTCTCGTCGTCGACGGCGTCACGCCTTCCAATGAAGGGCGGGGTTACGTGCTGCGTCGGATCATCCGCCGCGCTTTGCGCCACGGCTGGATGCTGGGTGTGCGTGGCGAGTTTTTCTGGAGGATGGTGGCGCCGCTGGTCCGGGAAATGGGAGAGCCGTATCCGGAATTGGCGCAGAAACAAGCCATGGTCGAAGAGGCCTTGCGCGCCGAGGAGACACGTTTCGGCCAGACGCTCGAGCATGGCATGCGCCTGTTCGACGAGGTGGCGGGCAAGGGCGGTGCCAGCATCGCCGGCGAGGATGCCTTCCGGTTGTATGACACTTACGGCTTTCCGGTGGACCTCACCGCCGACATCGCCCGCGAACGCGGCATGACCGTGGACATGGCCGGTTTCGAGAGCGCCATGACCGCCCAGCGCGAACGCGCCCGTGCCGCCAGCCATTTCAAGAGCCGCGACACGGTGCCGGCGGAGTTGGCCAGCCGCATCGAGGCGACCGCGTTTCTGGGTTACGAAGCGTCCGAGGCCGAAAACTGCAAGGTGCTCGGCCTGGTGCGCGACGGTCGCGAGCTGGCGCAGTTGACCGATGGCGAAGCGGGCATCGTGGTGCTCGATCGCACCCCGTTCTACGCCGAGTCGGGTGGCCAGGTCGGTGACACCGGTACGCTGACCACGGCCAACGGCCGCTTCGAAGTGGCCGACACGCGCAAGTTGGGCGGGGTCTTTTTCGGTCATTTCGGTGTCTGGCATGGCGAGGGCGCCCTGCAGGCGGGGGAGAACGCATCGGCCTGCATCGACGCCGAACGTCGGCAGGCCATTGTGCTCAATCACTCGGCCACCCATCTTCTGCATGCGGCCTTGCGTCAGGTGCTCGGCGAGCATGTGACGCAGAAGGGCTCGCTGGTGGCCCCGGATCGCTTGCGTTTCGACTTTTCGCACGATCAACCCGTGAGCCGACAGGAGCTGGATCGCATCGAGGCCGTCGTCAACGATCAGATCCGCCGCAACGCCGCCGCCGACGCGCGTCAGATGAGCTACGACGATGCCATGGCCGAGGGCGCGATGGCGCTGTTCGGTGAAAAGTACGGCGACGAAGTGCGGGTATTGCGCATGGGCGAGTTTTCCACCGAGTTGTGTGGCGGCACCCACGTCGCGCGTACCGGCGACATCGGCCTGTTCCGGATCGTGTCCGAATCCGGTGTGGCGTCAGGCGTGCGCCGGATCGAAGCGGTCACCGGTGCGGCGGCTCTGGCCCATGTCGACGAGCAGTCGCATCGGCTCGACGAGTTGGGACGCCTGTTGTCGTCGTCCGGCGAGGACGTCGTGCCGAAGCTGCGACAGGTGCTCGAACGTCAGAAAAAGCTGGAGCGTGAACTGGAGGGGCTGAAAGCCCGGGCGGCCAACAGTGCCACCGGCAATCTTGCGGCAGCGGCGATCGACATGGACGGCTTCAAGCTGGTCGCGGCGCGGGTGGACGGTCTGGATGCCAAGGCATTGCGCGGAAGCGTGGACCGGCTCAAGCAGGAATTGACCGACTGCGTGGTGTTGCTGGCCGCAGGGCGTGACGGCAAGGTGTCGCTGGTGGCCGGCGTTCACGGTGCGGCGCTGGAATCGATCCGGGCCGGTGCGGTCGTGGCGCACGTGGCCGAGCGGATCGGCGGCAAGGGCGGCGGTCGTGCCGACATGGCCCAGGGTGGGGGCAGCGATTCGCCGGCGCTCGACCAGGCGCTGAGTGAACTTCCGCGCTGGGTGTCGAGTCAAACCGTATAGGCCAGAAGGCATGTTTTGACGGCATTTCATTGCAAGCGTGCCTCGGCCTTCGCTACTATCGGAAAAATGTTCATGTGACGAAGAGCATACGCAAGTTGGCGGTAGACACGGCCAACGTCCGCGAAATGATTTCGCAACCCTGGGACAACGCCCGCCTGTTTGGGGTGAAACGGGCAGGCCGAGATCCCGGACCATTTGAAGTTACTGGAGCAAGGACCATGTTGATTTTGACCCGGCGTGTCGGGGAAACCCTGATGATTGGTGACGAGGTGACCGTCACCGTACTCGGTGTGAAAGGCAATCAGGTGCGTATTGGCATCAATGCCCCCAAAGACGTAGCCGTTCATCGTGAAGAAATCTATATGCGCATCAAGCGCGAGAACGAGGCCGGTTCGGCCGCCAACGATGCCCCGGCAGCGGCTGACGAGCCGCCGAAGGAAGACTGAGGGTTTACGTACGGCCCGACCGCCGCTATCCTTTGCGGCCGCGCTGGCGACAGTGCAATCACTTCGGAGAGGTGCCCGAGTGGCTGAAGGGGCTCCCCTGCTAAGGGAGTAGAGGGCTAATAACCTTCTCGAGGGTTCGAATCCCTCTCTCTCCGCCAGACACAAAAGAACGCCCGCACGGGCGTTTTTTTGTGTCTGGCCCCGGCGGAGCGATGCCGACGGCCGCGCCGTGCCGCGCCGCGCGAGTCTCGCCTGACAAGCAGTCAGCCATTATTCTTGTGCCACCCCCAAACGGTTTGCCCGCATGAAACAGATTGAAGTGCCCGTATCGTTCGGTGAGCTGATCGACAAGATCACCATCCTGGAGATCAAGACCGAACGCATCGCCGATGCCGCCAAAGTGGCCAATGTGCGCCGGGAACTGGATTTGCTGGAGGCCAGGTGGCAATCGCACGAGGCGTCTGCCAACGACATTGCCGCCGAGCGCGCTGCACTCAAAGCCGTCAACGAGGCGTTGTGGGATATCGAGGATCACATCCGGCGCAAGGAGAAAGCGCAGGCCTTCGACGAGGAGTTCATCTCCCTGGCGCGATCGGTCTACGTGCGCAACGACGAGCGCGCGGCAGCCAAGCGCGTGATCAATGTCAAATTGGGGTCGACGCTGGTCGAGGAAAAATCCTACGAGGATTATCAGAACGGGTGAGGACGCCGGAGGCGGGTTGTCGCCCCCGGCTGCAAATCGTGTCCGATCACCGTGACCGGTCAGCGTGACCGGTCAGCGTTGGTATTTCACTGAAACAGAAACTTGCCGCAGCCGCTGTATTGCCGGGAACCGATGTTCAGCTCGGCCGACGCGGCGAGTTTTTCGCCATCCATGTCCTGTTGGCATTGCCCGCGATGAATCGTGAGTTGCACCGGTGTACCGTCCTGGGCGTTGCCGCTGAAAGAGACGGTTCCCGATTTCGGGTCGCTGAGCGGTTGCGTGTTCGGGACCTGCAGTTGACGTTGTTGGTCGTTCAACGCGATGAACAGGGTGGGCGCGCGACTTTTCTGTACTTCGACACTCCAGTCCGGCGCCTGCCCGGATGCGCGAAAGATCATGCCGTGTGCCCGGGCGGCTTCCCACGGCGAAGTCGTCGGTGTTTCTCCGGGTGCCGTGGGCGGCGGCGTGGTGGTGCCGGCCTGGCTGGTCGGTGGCGGGGTGGTCGGGGGCGGCGTGTGCAAGCCGCCGCTGGTCTGGCAGCCCGCCAGCACCATGGCGCAAACTGACAGGACGATCCATTTGCGTTGCATGGTCGAACCTCGTGTGGAAAGTGGAGCGCCCATTCTGCGGCAATTGTCGTTCGCGAGGCTGACTTGCGGCTGTCTTATCCTGCCACGGCGCGGATGGGGGAGGGTGCTTGCCTGATGGCGGCGTCCCGGGACGACCAGTCAAGGTGGCCGTCGATGACGATGTGGCTGCGTCCGCCGACCCAGACCTCGCCGTTGTCTTCGATCCGCAGAACCAGTCGCGCGTCGTGGCCGATTTCGCGCCCCTGGCTGACGCGGTAGCCTCGTGACAGCGGGCCGCCGGGCTCGCGTCGGGCGATGAAGGCCGCAATCAGACCATTGGCCGCGCCGGATGCCGGATCTTCGACAATGCCGGCCCCGGCCGGGAAGGCGCGCACGGCCAGGTCATGATCGGCATCGTTGCTGCGCGCAAACACGCACAGCCCCATGCTCTGGCTGTCGTGCGCCAGTCGCGCCAACGCGGCGTGGTCGGGTTGCCATTCGCGCAAGGGATCTTCGCCGGCAAGCTCGGCCAGCCACCAGCGGCGACCGCCTTCAATCAAAACGCATCCCAGCGCACCGGTCGGCATGGTTTGCAGCACCGGCGCCAGCCGCGCGCGGGCGTCGTCGCCCTCGCACAGGATGTGTGCCTCGGGCGTGCGGATGAACATTTCACGTGTGGACGTGGTGTCGCCTTGCACGCGAATGGGCAGAAGACCGGCGCCGCATTCCTGGATCAACAAGCCTTGATGGGCGCGTGTCCATCCGGTTTGCAGCACGGCATGAGCACTGCCGATGCTGGGGTGTCCGGCGAAAGGGACTTCCTTGTGTGGCGTGAAAATGCGCAGGCGATAGTCCGCATCGGCCGTTTGCGGCCGCATCACGAACGTGGTTTCCACCAATTGGGTCCAGGCGGCGAATTGCTGCATTTGCGCACCGTTCCAGTGCGCGGCGCCGAAAACGACGCCAAGGGGGTTGCCGCCGCCGATACTGGCGGGGAAAACGTCCAGCTGCAAGAAACGAAGGGGAAACATGAATCGGACCGGGGAAGCGAGGGGGGGGACATCCGAATCGGATTGGCAGCGAATGATACCGGCAATGATCAGGGGGCGACATGAACTCCTGTCATGAGTACCAAACGGGCACGCGGCGAGGGCCGTATTTGGTACAGTCGCCGTTTGTTCCGGAGCCGTGCCGATGCTCGTCACCCTGCTGATCATTGCCGTCACGTGCGTGGTGTCGTTCGCGGCCTTCAAGCGCGAAGTGCTGTGGCACAAGTTGGTGCTGTGGCCGCCGGCGGTGACCGACAGGCACGAATATTGGCGACTGTTGACGTCGGGTTTCGTGCATGCCGATGTGCAGCATCTGCTGTTCAACATGATCACGCTGTTTTTCTTTGGCCGGTTGATGGAACAGTTTTTCACGTTCCATGTTGGTGCGGCGGGATTCGTCGTGTTTTATCTCGGCGGTGTGCTGGTGGCGATCGTGCCCAGCTACCTGCGCCATCGCCGGCGGTCCGACTATGTGAGTCTCGGCGCGTCCGGTGCGGTGTCGGCGGTATTGTTCGCGTTCATTCTGCTGCAGCCGTGGGCGTTGATTTTCGTGTTTTTCGTTCCGCTCCCGGCGTTGCTCTATGCCGTTGCCTATGTCGGTTACAGCATCTACATGGATCGCCAGGGACGCGACAACATCAACCACAGCGCGCATTTGTGGGGGGCGGCGTACGGTGTGGTGTTCACTCTGGCAGTCGATCCGCGGGTGGCGGCGATGTTCCTCGAGCGGGTCACGCACCCGCATTTCTGAGCGGCGGACACGAATTTTTCAGGTATTGCCATCTGCAAGGCAAAATGGCTGTACAATCGGCCATCTGTGCTTGCTCGGTCGCCGTGCATCGTGGCCTGATGCAGCAGTTCAAGGTTCCACCTTCGATCCGCTTCATCCACCTGCCTGTTCCTTGCAATCCCAGTCCCGACGCAGGTGTTCTGTGTCGTGGTATTTTTTCTTTGTTTTGAGGACTTCAGAGATGTCGGATCGCCAAACCGGTACCGTCAAATGGTTCAACGAAGCCAAGGGCTTCGGTTTCATCACCCAATCCAACGGCCCGGACCTGTTCGTGCACTTTCGTTCCATCGAAGGCACGGGCTTCCGTACCCTTGCAGAAGGCCAGGAAGTCAGCTTCGTGGTTGTCGAAGGGCAGAAGGGCCCGCAGGCCGATCAGGTGCGTCCCGCCTGATACCTGCTTCATCCGCACCAACAAGAATGCCGGGCAGGCGACTGTCCGGCATTCTTGTTGCTGGCACGAATTTTTGTCGCGACCCGATGGGGACGGAGCAGGGCGTCTGCGGGGTGATCCATCAGTGCGCGTTGGCCAGCATGATGGCAATGGTGTCCAGGTCGCGCTGCGGTGACGGGCCGGTGTGGGCGCCTTTGCTGTTGGTCGGGCGCGCATAGTCTTCCAGCATCAGCGAAAATGCCAGGTGCTTTCCGGCGGCGGTGGTGACGTAGCCGGAAAGCGTGTAGCTGTAGCGCAGCGTGCCGGTCTTGGCGCGGACATTGTCGGCGGCCCGGGTTTTGCGCATGCGCCAATGCAGCGTGCCGTCGATGCCGGCGATGGGCAGAGCCTTGCGATAGTCCGTGGCAAACGGCTGGCGCGCGACCCAGGTGAGCAATTTGGTCGTGGCGCGTGGTGTGACCAGATCCTTGCGCGACAAGCCGCTGCCTTCTTCGAAACGCGCCCGATAGCGGCTGATGCCAATGCGCCTGAGCATGGCTCGCATGGCGCACAGCCCCCAGCCATCGGTGGTGCGTGGCGCCGATGTGCGATCGGGGCATTCGCCACGCTGCGAGAAACGCTCCCCCGATTGCAGCAGCAGCAACTGCGCGTACAGGTTGTCGGAGTGCTTGAGAGTGTGATGCAGCATGTCTCGCAGCGGCGGCGATCGCGTGTCGGCAATGGCGATCGTCGTCGGCGCGCCGATGGCATCGTCGGTGCGCGGCCAGTGCAGGGGACGCACGCCGCCGTCCACCTGGATGCCTTGACGAACCAGTGCTTCGAGCAACAACTCGCCGGCCATTCGCGCCGGATCCGGCGCCGACAGGGCGAAACGGCGAGCCTTGCCATGCGGACGCATGGCGCCGTAGACGAACAGGCGGTTCGAGCCCGGTGGCCGGTAGATGCCGAGGTCGGCGTAGCTGGCGGACGGATCGGTCTGGGTGAGGTTGACGATGTGCAGGCCCGGCATGGCCGGTGTGGTGTGAATGTCGCAGCACAGACCACCGCTGGGCTGAATGTGCAGCGCGAACATGTTGCGTTGCACCGTCAGTGCCGAGGCCGGCGGTGCGAACCAGCTCTGCAGATCGCGTGCCTCCCACCCGGGTGCGACCGGTGCGCCGCTGAAAAACGTGCTGTCGGCGATCAACGCGCCACGCACACGCGTCACGCCGCGATTGGCGAGTGCCGTGGCCATCTGGTCGGCCCAGGCCGTGGGAGTTTGGGTGTCGCTGCCGCTGCCCAGCGTCGGGTCGCCGCGACCGTAAAGAATGAGATCGCCGTTGATGACGCCGTGCTCGGGTTTTGCCGACGCATACAGTGTGGTGCGTATGCGGTAATTGCTGCCCAGGCTCGAGAAGGCCAGCGCAGCGGTGTAGAGCTTGGCGTTGGAGGCGGGAATGGCGAGTTTGTCGGCATTGTGTGCGTACAGCACGCGGCCGGTATCCATCGACACCACGCTGATGCCCCACTGCGCCGAGTGGAAGCGCGGATCGGCAATGAATGCGTTGATTTTCCTGGCCAATGCACTCGATGTCGGTGCTGGCGTCGTATGCGGCGCCACCGTTTTCTGCGGTTGTGGCGACGATGCGCGGACCACTGGCCGATGCAAATTGGCTGCGACGGCACTCCCGGCCATCATGCCGATGGCGCAGGTCAGGGATGAGAGCAGACAGAGACGGTAAGGGCGGCGCTTGCGGAGTGCTTTCATCCCTTGACCATATCAGTGAACGAGCGCGGCGTCTTGATGGTCGTGTACCGATACCCAGCCATGTCGGCGTTGTATGCGCCACGCCAGCCAGGCCATGGCGGCGGCGCGCAGGGCCATGAAACCGAGAAATGCCAGCCACAGACCGTGATTGTGCAGCGGCCGCAGCCACCACGCCATCAGGGCAAAACCGAGGGCGCCGACGAGCATGCTGTCGCGCATTTCGCGCGCTCGCGTGGCGCCGACGAACAGGCCGTCGAGCAGGTAACTCCACACCGCGATAAGCGGCAGCAACGCCAGCCACGGCAAGCTGGCATAAGCGGTGGCACGCACGCTGACGATATCGGTCTGTGCGTCGACGAACAGACGCCCACCCAGCCAGAATGCCAGGGCAAACGCCAGACTGCCCAGCAGCGACCATCCACCGGCGACCGTGAGTGCGCGACGCAAGGCCGTGCCGTCGTGCGCACCGATGGCGTGCCCGCTCATTGCCTCCACGGCATTGGCCAGGCCGTCCAGTGCAAACGATGTCAGCATCAGTCCGTTCAACAACAGGGCATTGGCAGCCACCACGTCGCTGCCCAAGCGTGCGCCCAGGACCGTCAATGCGAAAAAGACGCCTTGCAGCGCCAGACTGCGCAGAAAAATGTCGCGGTTGACCGCCAGCAAGGGTCGCCACAAGTGGCGCCGGCGCAAGCCCGCCCAGTCCATGTGCCCGGCATGGCGCGCCATTTCGCGTTTCACGCAGACCAGACCGAACAAGGCGCCGCACCAGGCGCCACCCACCGATGCCAGCGCGATGCCGTTCACGCCCCAGTGAAAGCCGAGCACGAACAGCAGGTTGAGCACGATATTGACGCCATTGGTCACCAGCAGCATGCCCAGTGCCGCGCGTGCGTTCTGCACGCCCAGCAGCCAGCCGGCCAAGGCGTAATTTGCCAGGGCGGCCGGCAAGGCGAGCAGCCGCAGATGCAGATAGCCGAGTGCCAGCGCATCCAGCGTGGCCGACGGTTTCATCATCGCCAACACCCACGGCAACAGCGGCCAGATCACCAGCAGCAGCCCCAGCGCCATCGCCAGGCCGAGCAGTAGCGATTGCATCAGCACCCGGCGCAACACGTCGCCGTCGTTGCGGCCGCAGGCCTGGGCGGCAAAGCCGATCGTGCCCATGCGCAAAAAGCCGCAGACCCACACCAGCATGGTGAATACGGCGCTGCCCACGGCCACGGCCGCCAGTTGCCCCGCATGCGGCAAGTGTCCCGCCACCGTGCTGTCCACCAACGCCACCAGCGGCACGCTCACGTTGGAGATGATCATCGGCGTGGCCAGGGCCCGGACACGTCGATGCGTGGGGCGATGACGCCAATCTGCGACAAGGCTCGACAGCATGCAGGGAACAATTTGTGCGAAATGGCGTCCATTATATCGGCGGTCGCCGTTTGCATCGTGCGCGCTACCCTCCTAGCCTTGTACCTTCATGCCGGATATACCCCGGCGACATTCATGTTTTTCCCGGATTTTTTTCATGCAGATTGCAGATCGCAACGTCGCTTCATTCCATTACACGCTGACCAACGACGGCGGAGACGTGCTCGACAGCTCGCGCGAACGCGAGCCGCTGGCCTACCTGCACGGTGCCGGCAACATCGTGCCGGGTCTGGAAAAGGCCATGGCCGGACGCGAGTCGGGCGATACCTTCAAGGTCGACGTGGAACCACAGGAAGGCTATGGCCCGCGCCACGAAGAACTGATCCAGACCGTTCCCATGAAGGCCTTCCAGGGCGTGCCTGAAGTCAAACCCGGCATGCAGTTCCAGGCCAACGGTCCGCAAGGCCCGATGCTGGTCACCGTGGCCGACGTCAACGGCGACGAGGTGCGCGTGGACGGCAACCATCCGCTGGCAGGCCAGACCCTGCATTTCGACGTCGAAGTGACCGACGTGCGCGAGGCGACCGAAGAAGAACTCACGCACGGTCATGTGCACGGCGCGGGTGGCGTCGAACACGAAGACTGACAACGAACGGGGAAACGGCCGGTTCGGTCGTTTCCCCGCATACAAGGAACACGCATGGCACGCATCGAGGATTACGCCGTCATCGGCAACGAAGAAACGATGGCGCTGGTTTGCCGCAACGCATCCATCGACTGGTTGTGTTTGCCGCGATTCGATTCCGATGCGTGCTTTGCCTCTCTGCTGGGTACGGAAGAAAACGGTCATTGGCAGATAGCTCCGGCCGATGCCGAGGCCACCAGCACGCGTCGCTATCGTGACGGTACGCTGGTATTGGAAACCGAGTTTGCATGTGATGCGGGCAAGGTTCGAGTCGTCGATTGCATGTATGCACATGACGACGAACGCGTTGACGTGTTGCGTCTGGTCGAAGGCATCGAAGGCCGTGTACCGATGCACATGCAATTGCGCCTGCGTTTCGATTACGGTCGCGTGATTCCGTGGGTGAGCCGTCTCGGCGACGGGCGTTTGCAGGCGGTCGCCGGTCCGGATCGCGTGGTGCTGGCGTCGCCCGTCGAGTTTTTCGGCAGGGATCTCACCACGCAGGCCGATTTCACGGTCGGGCCGGGTGAGACGGTTCCGTTTTCGCTGACATGGGCTTTTTCGTGGAATGATCCCGAGCCCTCCCCGGACGTGGCGGCATTGATCGCGAAGGCCGAGCGCACCGGTGAAAAATGGTCGGCCACCTGTCGCGAGGCCGGGCCGTGGACGGATGCCGTCAGGCGCTCGTTGATCACGCTGAAGGCACTGACCCACCGCGATACCGGCGGCATCGTCGCCGCGGCCACCACGTCGCTGCCCGAACAGCTGGGTGGTGCCCGCAACTGGGACTACCGTTATTGCTGGTTGCGCGATGCAACGCTGACACTGGTCGCCCTGATTGAAGCCGGTTATACCGAGGAGGCCGCTGCCTGGCGCATGTGGTTGTTGCGTGCCGTGGCCGGTGACCCGGAACATTTGCGCATCATGTACGGGTTGGGCGGGGAGCGTCATCTCAACGAATACGAACTGGACTGGCTCCCCGGTTACGAGTCCAGCGCGCCGGTGCGCGCCGGCAATGCCGCCAACGGCCAGTTGCAATTGGACGTCTATGGTGAAGTCATGGACGCGTTGCACAATGGTCGGCGGCACGGTCTGGGTGTGGAAAAGGCGGGTTGGAGTCTGCAGTGCATGCTCGTCAAGCATCTGGAGTCGATCTGGCGCGAGCCGGACGAAGGCATCTGGGAAATCCGTGGCCCGCGGCGTCATTTCACCTATTCCAAGATGATGGTCTGGGTGGCGTTGGATCGCATGATCCGCAGTACCGAGGAGTTCGACCTCGACGGTCCGGTGGATCACTGGCGCGATGTGCGTCAGCAGGTGCATGACGATGTCTGCCGGAATGCTTTCAATGCCGATCAAAACAGTTTCATGCAGTACTACGGAGCCGAGACCGAACTGGACGCGAGCTTGCTGCACATGCCGCTGGTCGGCTTCCTGCCGATCGACGACGAGCGTGTGAGAGGCACGATCCACGCCATCGAAACGCGCTTGACGTCGGATGGTTTCGTGCGTCGCTACGATGCCGCGTCCAGCGTCGACGGATTGAAAGGCGGGGAGGGCGCGTTTCTTGCGTGCAGTTTCTGGATGGTCGAATGCATGACCATGCAGGGTCGCCTCGACGAGGCGCGGTCCTTGTTCGAGCGTTTGCTGGAATTGCGCAACGATGCGGGCTTGTTGTCCGAGGAATACGACGTGACCGCCAGGCGCCAGGTGGGCAATTTCCCGCAGGCGTTTTCGCATATCGCCCTGGTCAATGCGGCCTACAGCCTCAGCGAAGCATTGTGGCCGGACAAACACAAGCGCAAGACCCGACCACGCCACACATGATGACCCCGGGCGCCGGGGCGGGGCGCATCAGGCAGGCATCGGTGCGTCGTCGCGGCCCGAGTGCTTCGCGATTGTCGCCGAAGCACGACAACGTGCTGCGGGCATCGACGTCAGTACCAACCGACCAGTGATACACCAAGGCCCACGTAAGTGGCCCGGTGGTTGTAGTCGATCAGGCTTTCTCCGTAGCCGTGGAACACCTGCATGTAGCCGCGCAGTTTGG
The DNA here is from genome assembly GCA_964608595.1 of uncultured Rhodanobacteraceae bacterium. Classification (GTDB taxonomy): domain Bacteria; phylum Pseudomonadota; class Gammaproteobacteria; order Xanthomonadales; family Rhodanobacteraceae; genus Oleiagrimonas. Next base: position 9,650 of record CAZSOU010000038.1, on the reverse strand, counting down.
CGTGGATGGGAAACGACCACGTAAAACGCGCGGCACCATGCGAGCGATCACCGCCACGCAAGGAGTGGCGAAGCATCAGGCTGTATTCGTTGCCGTGGCTTTCGTGCACGATTTCGACCGAACCACGGCCCATGTAATCCTCGATGTCGGGATTGTCGTCCCGGCTGCGTGCCTCGTGAATGCGGATCCACGGCCGAAACATGACCGTCCAGCCCGGCTTTTCGAAACCGATGTTGGCAATGATGCGGTTCCAGCTTCGCGACAACGGCTCGCTGCGCCCGTTGGATTGGTGATTGATGCCGATGCCCAGCAACCTTCCCCTCCAACCGTCGAACAAACCGTAGTTGGTACCGAAGACCAGCATGGCTTCGGGTTGATAGTTGGTTTCGCGGAATGGCCGTGAAATGTCGTTGTTGTACACCTGCCAATGCGATGTCTGGGTGTAACCGAACCAGAGGTCGCCATGGTGGTTGAACAAGCCCTGGGCGATCTTGGTCTTGAAGCTGATCTGGAACATGGCTTCGAGCTGGTCGAGGCCCAGTGATTGGTCAACGGTGTGATCAGGCGCGGGCGAATGCGGCCTGTCGTTGATGTTGGAGGTGTAGAACACCGGCAGCAAGTACACCGGCTTGTAGCCGCGCACGTTGAACGTGCCCAGTTTGGAGTCCGAAGACAGCTCCCAGCGACTGTCGAGCAGTGACAACGGTCCGTTTTCGCGGTCCGTCGAATGGGTGTTCGTGGTTGCCGTCCCCGAGCGCGACCAGGCCGGATTTTCGTGGTTGAAGATGCTGTGCCGCTTTGCCGTCGGCTGTTCCGGCGGTGCCTGGATCGGGACGCGATTGCGAGGTGTTTCGTACACGTCGTTGTCGGTCGTCGGCGTGTTTCCCAGCGCGCGGTCGTAACAGGCCAGGCGCAGCGCATCGGAGGTGATCGCGGTACAGGCCTTCGGGTTGGGAGGGGTTTGTTGTGCGCCGGCGCATGCGCCCCACGAAAGGGTGGTCGCGAAGACCGTGGCGAGGACCCGATGTTTCATGTCTGCATTCCGGATGTGACAGGGCGGGCACATCCGCCCGCCCTGCGAGATTCCTGACAGCGGATCCGGTCGAATCCGTGCGTGCCATGATGGCATGTCGATCAGGGCTGTTTCACCCAGCGCTCATATTCGGACTTGGAAATGGAGCCGTTCTTGTTGCTGTCCGCATAGTCGAAATCGTTGGCGAGCGGCGGATACGAGGCAGCTTCTTCGCTGTCGATGGAGCCGTTGCCGTTGATGTCGAGGGTGGCGTAGGCGGGCGGCGGGCCGACTTCCTTGCTCGATGGCTGATACGACGTGACCGTCACGTGGGTGCCATTGGATGTCTTGAATGTGACGCGGCCGTTGGCGTCGCCCGCATGGTCGGCATGATTGCCGGCGTTGTTTTCCGGTGGCGCCGTTGGCGTCGGCGCCGTCCGTGTCGCCGGACTCGTTTGCGGCGGTGCGGTCTGCAATGGCGTTGCTTGCATCGGAGCCGTGTGCGGGGAGGCCGGTTGTGCCGGAGCCGTCTGCGCCGGAGCCGCCTGTGCCGATGTGGCTTGCGGTCGTGTCTGCGCCAGGGCGGTACCTGAAAGGAGCAGGGCGGCAGTGGCCAACACGGGAATGGAGGATTTCATGAACATGGATCGACTCCTTTGACGAAGGACGACATGTATAAAGCATTGCACCGCGACGGCGCGTTTGCCTTGAATTACGCTGAACGATGGAAGGTGACGCTTGCCATCATGGTGCGCTGGATGCGCTGGCCGGTTGCGGCGCTTCACAGGACTTGCCGTGCAAGGCCTTTTTCAGCAGGTTGGCAAGCGATACGCAACGCGCTGCCAATTCGGAGCGCTTGTCGGGGTCCTTCGATTCCTTGACCAGCGTGTCGCGCATTTCGCGGTAATGCTTGTCGATGGTGTCCGGCGCGTAAATGCCGGCGGCGCGATGGCAGCCCTTGTAACTGGCCAGATAATTGTCGCAGGCGGGAATACCGGTTTTTTCGGGTTGCGACGTCGTGATCGTGGCCGCTGCCGTGCTCTGGCGTGACGTCGATGTCGATGTCGACGGCGTGGACGTGGTCGATTGCGTGGTCGACGTGTTGCTGCTGGACGTCGTCGGTCGGGTGTTCTGATCGGCGCATCCGGTTGCCAGCAAAATCAGCGGGACGGCCAAGACGAGCAAATGGCGCGGTTGCGGGTTCATGCGCTTTCCTTGGAGTGGCGATGGACGCATCAGGGTAGTGCCGCGACGCGTTTAGGAAAACTGAATTCGTGCAGGAGGCAGTCAGTTGTTGTTCATGATGAACGCTTTTCAAATTGCGCTATCATTCGGTGCTGCATCCACATGTTTGCGACGAAAACCGGGATGGTGGTGAACCGCCTGCGGGAGCTCGCGCGATTTGTGGATCATGCGGCGGGGTCGTTTCGCGGGGAGCGAAGCAGCCGTCAAGTGGTGCAATGCACCGTTCAATCCAGTTCGGGAGTGGGACATGTCGGATCGTGAAGAAGGCACCGTGAAATGGTTCAACGATGCCAAGGGGTTCGGATTCATCAGCCGTGAAAGCGGCGAGGATGTATTCGTGCATTTTCGTGCCATACAGGGCGACGGCTTTCGCAGTCTGAAAGAAGGCCAGCGCGTCAGCTTCAATGTGGTCGAGGGTCAGAAAGGGCTGCAGGCCGACGAGGTCGTGCCCGTTTGACAATGCGCAACCGAACCGGAAAAGGCCGGCGGCTGCCGGCCTTTTCCTTGCCTGGATGAAGCTCGGGTGACATGCTGGTGGCGGACACGCGTTGGCGGAGACGCCATGTCACGATTTTCGGGCTTTCGACAGTTCTATCCGTTTTATCTGTCCGAGCATACGCATCGGATGTGCCGGATTCTTCACTTCATCGGCAGTTGCTGTGTGCTGCTGATCATCGTGGCCGTGATTCTCGGTGTGTCAGCCTGGTGGCTGTTTCTGGTGCCGGTCGTCGGTTACGGGTTCGCCTGGTTCGGGCATTACGCTTTCGAAAAGAATCATCCGGCCACCTTTCGCTACCCGTTGTACAGCCTGATGGGTGATTGGGTGATGTTCTGGGAATTCCTCAGCGGCCAGCGACGATTCTGACCGCCCGGCTCGATGGCTTGTGCGAAAATGCTCCGTTTCATGTCGGGTTGTCGCGTCGCAGAGGCGGCGTGGCCGGGATTTGCAGCATGGTGGATCAGGAACGTTTTCAGGGTATCGATCGTTTGTATGGCGTGGGCAGCATCTCGCGTCTTGCCGCTTGCCATGTGTGCATCGTGGGTATCGGCGGGGTCGGTTCGTGGGCTGTCGAAGCGTTGGCGCGAAGCAGCGTCGGCAAGCTCACGCTCATCGACGCCGACGACGTGTGTCTGTCCAATACCAACCGTCAATTGCCCGCGCTGGACGGCGCGTACGGCAAACCCAAGGTACGCGTGATGGCCGAGCGCGCGCGCGCCATCAATCCGGAACTGGTTGTCGAGGCCATCGAACGGTTTTTGACGCCGTCGACCCTGGATGACTTGCTGGATCGTGGCTACGACCTGGTGTTGGACGCGTGCGACGCGTTCCGTGTCAAGGTGGAAATGGCCGCCTGGTGTCGTCGCCGCAAGCTGCCGTTGATCGTGGTCGGATCTGCTGGTGGGCGAACGGATCCCACGCAGATTCGCGTGCGCGACCTTGCTCGTACCGAGCACGATGCCATGTTGAGTCTGATGCGCAAAAAGTTGCGACAGGATTTTCGTTTTTCGCGGAATGCCAAACGCTATTTCGGCATCCCGGCCGTCTATTCATTGCAGAACGTGCAGTATCCGCAGGCCGACGGTCGCGTCTGCGGCACCCGACCGGAAGCGGGCGACACCATGAAGCTTGATTGCGGTGGCGGTCTCGGTGCCGCCACCCACGTCACCGCGGCCTTCGCTTTCGCGGCGGTGGGCAAAGCCCTGGACAAGCTGCTGTAGACGAACCGGATCTTCCGGATCCGGCGGACCGGCAAATGTCAGTCGCATCGCAACCCGAACAGCCGGGAGGCATTGGCGCTGGTGGCTTGGGCAATGGTGGCGGCGTCTTCATCGCGCAACGACGCGATGACGTCGAGAACTTCGGTCAACCATGCCGGTTCATTGCGTTCGCCCTTGTGCAAGGCTCCGGGCTGGTCCGGCGCGTCGGTTTCGAGCAGGAGCGTGTCCAGCGGAATATCGGCGACGGTGCGCCGCAACCGTTTTGCCTGTTCGTGCGTCACCGGCCCGCCGATGCCCACCATGAACCCGATGTCGGCCAGCTGCCGGGCCTGTTCGCGGCTGCCGGCGAAACTGTGTACGACGCCTTGCAGGTGACCGACCTCGCGCAGCGTGTGGATGACTTCCTCGACCGCCCGCCGTGCGTGGATGATGACGGGAAGCTGCATGTCACGGGCAATCTCGAGTTGACGGCGGAAATAATGGCGCTGACGGTCCGCCTGCGGTGCGTCGATGAAGAAATCCAGGCCGCATTCGCCCACGGCCACGGCGTGGTGTTCATCCAGCCACTCGGGCAGGCGATCCAGATGGTTTTCTTCATGCTGGCGGAGAAACATCGGGTGCAACCCGTACGCGCCGTGCAGGTGTGGCCGGGCGCGGCACAGCGTTGCCAGCCGCGGCCAATGTGCGGCCGTGGTGGCGGGAATGATCATGTGACCGACGCCGGCCGCACGCGCACGGTCAAGCACCAGGTTGCGGTCGACGTCGAATGCGTCGGCATCCAGATGGACGTGGCTGTCGGTCAACGATGTGCACGAGTTCACGTTGTTCTGTAGTGAGTCAGTACTCATGATTCGTGACGCGCTCCGGAGGTGCCATTTGCCGATGAAGTTGTTTAACACAAACCCAATGACCAACGACCGCCATTAGTGCCGGTTCAGTTTATTGGTGTTTGAATGACGCTGCCCGGTTGCGGATCCTCGCCGTGCCCGGTAACACGAATTTCACAGGAGGCAATTCATGAACAAGTACCTGAAAGGAACCATGTGGGTGGGTTTGTCCGTGCTGACCACGGTCGGACTGTCGGCCTGCAACAAGAACGCCAGCGCGGAAGGCCCGCAGTATGCCGATGTGGTGAGCGCCACGCCGATCAAGAAGACGGTCAATCATCCCACCCAGAACTGCCATAACGAGGCCGTGACCGTGCACAAGCCGGTCAAGGACAAGCATCAGATTCTCGGTACGGCCATCGGCGCCGTGGCCGGCGGCGTGCTGGGGAACCAGATCGGTGGCGGCGACGGCAAGAAGCTGGCGACGGCTGCCGGTGCGGTGGCAGGTGGTTACGCCGGAAACAAGATCCAGGAGCACCATCAGGAAAATGCGACCAAGACCATCAACAAGCAGGTCTGCAACACCGTCGACCATAAAAGCACCAAGATCGTCGGGTACAACGTGAAGTACAAGTACAACGGTACCGTGCACAGCACGCGCATGGATCACGATCCGGGCGCACGCGTCGAAGTCAGCAATGGCGTTTCGGTGGTGGGCTCCAGTAAATAATCCGCTGCGCAGACTCGAGTCGTCAGGATGAAACAGCGGTTCCGGGCCATGCTGGCAAAGATGGCCCGGAGCGTTGCAGACAACGAGGCCGGAGCATGACAAGGAAGTGGCTCGCAACGTCCTCGCCGTTCAAACAGCAGGAGGTAGCCCTCATGAAAACACGCACACATCAAAAGAAATGGTCGCTTGGCGGTTTGCTGCCGGCCATCGCCATCGCCGGCATGTTGATCCTGGCCGGTTGCGCGACCCAGCAACGCTCGCCGTATTACGGCAACAGCGGCAACGCGGGTTACGGTACCAGTTACGGCAACAATGGTTCGGGCGTATGCAATCAGTGCGGCACCGTGCAGAGCGTGCGTCAGGTGTACGTCAAGGAAAACAACTCGCATATCCTGGGTACCGTGATTGGCGCCGTGGCCGGTGGCCTCCTGGGTTCCACCATCGGTAGCGGCGATGGCAAGAAGGCCGCGACGGCTGCGGGTGCCGTGGCCGGCGGTGTTGTCGGCAATCAGGTAGCCAAACGCGGCGACAATGGCAGTACGCCGGCATGGCAGGTCGTGGTGCGGCTTGACAACGGACAATACGCCACCGTGACCCAGCGTCAGAATCCGTCCGTGCAACGCGGTGATCGTGTGCAGGTTCGCAACGACCACGTTTACGCGCTGTAAGCACGAACGCACGACAAAACAAAAGGCCCTCCATCCGGAGGGCCTTTTGTTTTGTCGTGCGCCGGATCGCGGATCAGTATCGCGGATCAGTTGACAGCGTAGAAGTTGTGATTGCCGATGGTCTTGAGCGCCGCGACCGAGGCCCACTTCGGCGAGATGTCCCGCGTGGCGAAATGATCGGCGTGCGGCACGACCAACATGCGCTTGTCCTTGGGCAGCGCCCAGATCGCCAGCGACTCGCCCGCGATTTTCCATGCTTTGGTCCAGGCCTGGAGGTCACTCAATTGATAGTTTGGCGGCGTCGTGGTGGTGGCGAACTGATGCGGGAATTTGACCACGTCGCACACCGTTTTGCCCCAGCGACCTTCCTGACGGCGGCGCAGGGCGACTTCGGCCACGGCGAATTGACCGATGGTCGGCTGGCTGCGTGCTTCCAGATAGATCGTGGTCGCAAGGCAGGTCTGGGCCGCCACGGGATGCGGCAGAAGGGTTGTCATCCAAAGTAACCAGGCCAGTTTCATGTTTTGGCTTCTCCTGGTGTGCCGTCCGGTTGTGAACGGATGTGGCACGTGGATCGCGCCCGTCGTCGACATGCCTGACACCAACCGGCATTCGCACACACCGTTTTGCCGTGACGCAAAAACGGATCCGTCCGCAAGGGCGGTACAAAACGCGTGTGGCAACCTGGTTGCTGCGGATAACGCCGTATTTCGCTGTTACGGCATGGGGTCGAACGGACAAGGGTCAAGCATGTGTCACGCACGCTTGCACGACAATCCGGCGATGCCCGACTGCCGTGCTTCAATACGCACAACTAACCATGCGTGTTGCAAAAGATTGGCGCAATTTAATGGGTGATGAATGCTATTGCAAGCACAAGAGCCCGCATATTCAGCTTTGGTTCGGTTTTGAAGGAGGGCCGAATCTGCTGTTTTTGTTAATCATAACGCTTTGATTACGCGGACATTGTTGGATGCCGTCGGGCTTCGAACATGCATATTCCGCAGAGGTTTTCCGGTGTCGCGGAGAACCGCCAATGCTTGGCACGTTTGCATTTCGGAACTGACGCTGTCGAGTATCTTTCCCGCAGTTTTGCCGTCATGTTCCAGCGTGTCGCCCGGCGTCAAGGCCATGTCGCTTTCGATCCGCCACAAGTGTTGTTTTGCGCCACCGCGGTAATGCAGCCTGGCCACGATTTCCTGGCCCGGGTAGCAGCCCTTGTCGAGGCTGACGGCGCCAAGTTTTTCCAGTGACAGCGCCGGTGCCGGCAATTGTTCAAGCAGTGCGGCGGGTAGCCACGGATGTCCATTCTCGATGGCGGCCAGCCGCCATTGTTGCGAGGTGCCCGCGTTGTTGCCGATGCGCATGGCGTACCGCCCCGTATCCAGGATGCAATCGTCGCCATCGGTCCGCCAAGCGTGTTTTCCGCTCGAATCGGCATCTCCCAGTCGTTGCGGGTCGTGGGCCTCGATGGTGACGCGCTGGCGCAATACATAGCGTTTCAGTTGTGGTGCGAGGTCGGCCGCCCGTCCGCCGCGCAGCAACAGCAACAAGTGATCGCCGTCCACGCGCACGACGTGCAGCAACGCACGCACGCGACCTTGCGGTGTCAGCCATGCGCTCCATTGCCACGAGCCCACGGCCAGTGCCTTCACGTCACTGCTCAATTGTGCATGTGCGAACGCGACCGCGTCCGGGCCGCGAACGGACAGGGTTTCGGCTTGCAGGTGGTGTGACATGGCGAAATAACAGGTGAAGTGAGGGGCGACAGCAGACATGATGCATCCCTGTCAAGATTGTGTTGTCACGTGGCAGGTATTAATCTTTTCGGCGGTTTCAAGTCTATGTCCGAAAAGAACTCGCCACCCGCCGAAAATCCTCGTTCCGCGCCCGCGGGCGATTCGCATGTGCGCGAAGCCATGGAACGGAAAAATCGTATCGACAAGGCGACCAAGGAGCAACGGCGTCATCTCGATCCGACCCGCTATGGCGATTGGGAAAAGAACGGCCGCTGCATCGACTTCTGAAGTGCGTGCCGGACGGACATGACGGTTTCAACAGCGATTCCAACTGAAGGATAGCCACGATGGCTCAGACCGTGCGACCTTTATCCCCCCACCTGGGCGTCTACCGCTGGCAGGTGCAGATGGTGACCTCCATATTGCACCGCGCGACCGGCATCGCCCTGTCCGTCGGTTTGCTCATCGTCGCCTGGGGCCTGATTGCCCTGGCCACGGGCGAGAGCGCCTGGAATGACTTCACCGCTTGTGCGAACAGCGTGATCGGCATCATCTTGCTGGTCGGCTGGAGCTGGGCGTTTTTCTACCATTTGTGCAATGGCATCCGCCATTTGCTGCAAGACGCCGGCTGGGGATACCAGATCCGCTCGCGTGCGAAGCAAAACGTCAATCAGGCGACGTTCGTGCGTTCGAGCTGGCTGTCCATCGTGATCAGCCTGGTGTTGACCGTCGTGGCGTGGATCTTCGTATGGCAGGGAGTGGTCGCATGAGTTATCCCGGTTTCAAACTGCCCGATATGCGCACGCCGCTCAAGTATGCGCGCAATTGGGGTTCGGCAAAGTCCGGCGTGGGTCATTGGTGGACTCAGCGTCTGACCGCGGCGGCGCTGGTCGTTTTGACGCTTTGGTTCGTGGTGACCGTGTTGACGTTCCTGGGGTCCGATTTCGAGACGGCGCGCGAAACGCTGGCCGAACCCTGGAACGTCCTGTTGATGATCCTGTTCGTTACCACGGCGTTCTGGCATGCCCAGTTGGGTTTGCAGGTGGTCATCGAAGATTACGTCCACACCCGTTGGCTGGAGGTGGTGCTGATGGGGGTGATCAAGTTCCTCGCCGTGTTGCTCGCGCTGGCCAGCGCGCTGGCGGTGTTGCGTGTCGCGTTCGGGGGCTGAAGGATCGTTCATGGAAAGCTACAAAGTTCAACAACACAAATATGACGTCATTGTGGTGGGCGCCGGTGGCGCCGGTTTGCGCGCGACGTTCGGCCTGGCTGAAAAAGGTCTCAAGGCCGCGTGCGTGACCAAGGTGTTCCCGACGCGTTCGCACACCGTGGCCGCCCAGGGCGGCATTGCCGCCGCGCTCGGCAACATGGGTGAAGACGACTGGCGCTTCCACTTCTACGACACCGTCAAAGGCGGTGACTGGCTGGGCGACCAGGACGCCATCGAATACATGTGCAAAAACGCGCCGGCTTCGGTGATCGAGCTGGAGCATTACGGCGTACCGTTCTCGCGCACCGACGACGGACATATCTACCAGCGTCCGTTCGGCGGGATGACGACACATTACGGCAAGGGCACCGCGCAGCGGACTTGCGCCGCCGCCGATCGCACCGGCCACGCCATCCTGCACACCTTGTATCAGCAGGCGCTGGCGCACGACGCCACGTTCTTCGTCGAATATTTCGCCACCGACCTCATCTTCGACGACG